>CAYUPJ010000006.1:0-30779 GCA_964446635.1 uncultured Anaerolineae bacterium | reverse complement strand
CTCTAAGAACACAGGAGGGCATCCTGCGGCCACTCAGGCCAGGATGCCCTCCTTTCCATCAATCAAGCCGACTTGAATTATTTGCCACAATCTGGTATGATAAGCAGCGTCGCACGATATATCTGCTAATGGGAGGAGAGATGCTCAAAAGCGGTCTTCTGACAAGCGTTGTTGTAATATCACTGATCGGCAGCCTCGCTTCAGGTTCAGGGCAAACTCTTGAGGCCGACTTAGCTTGGCCCCTACTGGCCGGTTGTTTGGCCTTCCTGATACCGGCTGGCTTCATCCTGCTTGCCAGCGGCGGGATGCCAGAGGAGAAAGCCGTGCCCACGGCTGTGATGGGACTGACAGCCACAGGACTGGCGCTTGTGGGCTACCTGGCTTGTGGCTTCGCCCTCCAGTTCGGAGGCATCGGCCTCGTCTCGGATCTGCCGGGCCTGGGAAGGTTGATCTGGGAGTGGTCGCCCCTGGATGTGACCTGGGGAATTGGTTGGGGGACACTGGGACTGAAGGGCTTCTTCCTACAGGAAGGCGCTGATACCCCCCTGGCCTATGCCCTTTTCTTCTCCCAACTACCTTTGGTTATCACCGCTGGTCTCATCCCCTTACTAACCTTGCGAAGCCGGGTCAAATCCGCTGTTCTCGTTGTAGGAGCCTTGCTGGTCGCCGCCGTGATCTATCCCATCCTCGGCAACTGGGTTTGGGGAGGTGGCTGGCTGGCCAACCTGGGTTTAAACCTCAAGCTGGGCCACGGCTTCGTTGACTTCGCCGGTGCTGGGATGGTACACCTCTTAGGCGGAGTGGCGGCGTTCGCTGGGATCCTGGCCTTTGGCCTCCGCTCCGGAAAGACAGAGGAGCCTGCCCAGATGCCACCCGTCCATTTACCTCTCTTAGCCATCTTGGGATCCTTGCTTCTCCTTACCGGCTGGCTGGGCCTGGTTTTCAGCAACCCCCTGTACGTGTCGAACGAGGGTTTGGCCGGGTCCCTCATGGCGGTGAACGTCGTCTTGGCAGCCGGTGGCGGTGCTTTGGTGGCCATATTCTACGCCTGGTTCACCACCAGTGAGGCGAACGTTTTGATGGCTGGTCGTGGCCTGGCCGCTGGCCTGGTGGCCATCAGCGCCGCCTGTCCCTTCGTACCCCCCTGGGCAGCGTTACTCATTGGCGCTGTGGCCGGCCTCCTACTCCCTCTGGGCATCTATTTCGTCGAGTACCTGCTACGCCTGGACGACCCTTCGGCGGCCATCGCCACCCACGGCCTGAGCGGCCTGTGGGGACTGCTGGCTCTGGCCATCTTCGCCGATGGGCGCCACGGAGCAGGCTGGAACGGGGTAGGTGCCGAGGAATACCTCGGTATCACGAGGCAGGGGGTCTCCGGCTATCTTGTTGCCTCCGGCTTTCAGCTCGACTTGCCGAACCAGCTTTACGCCCAACTGATTGGGATAGCCGCCATCGCCATCGTTGCCTTCGCGTTGGCCTGGGCCTTGTTCAAGGCATTGAGCCTGGCCGTGAAGACATGAACACGTCAAACGTCATCTGTCTCGCCCTGGCCCTCTTGTAAGAGCTGCTCCACCTCCTCATCGGAAGTCTGGTCGAAGACCATGTAGAAAGCGCCCACCGCCCAAAAGAACTGTGGGGTTTCCAGGCAAACCAGCTTGTCAACTTCCTCCCTCAAGCGAGCAATAGCATCTGGCGGGCCAACAGGGACGGCGAGGATGAGTTCGGCCGGCTTTTGCTTTTTCAAGGCACGGATCGCAGCCAAAGTGGTAGCACCAGTAGCCACACCGTCGTCAACCAAGACGACCGTTTTGCCCTCCCGTTTTTGGGCCGGCCGATTGCCCCGATATTTCTTCAAACGCCGCTCGATCTCCCTCCTCTGCCGCTCGGTTTCATCCTGAACGTACGCAGGTGAGACACCCAAGCTTCCAATTAAACCCTCATCGAGGACCACATCCCCTGAGCTGGCTATTGCCCCTATGGCCAGCTCAGGGTTGTAGGGCGCGCCGATCTTGCGGGTTATGTAGACATCGAGAGGCGCGCCAATCGCCCTGGCAACTTCAGCCGCCACCACTACCCCACCTCGCGGGATTCCCAGGACGAGGACGTCCTTCTTCCCCCTCAGGAAGGTCAACGCCTGGGCCAGGAGTTGGCCCGCCTCCTGACGGTCGCGAAAGCGCATTTCTCACCTCTCACCGGCCAGCGCCAGGGCTTTGTCCACCGCCTCAGCAGGGGTACTCGCCTCCACGATGGCCGATACCCACCGCCCTCCCTTAGCCAGTTGCCAGGTGTTCAGGCCAACGACTGGAATTCCTAGCTTGAGGGCATAAGCGATCTCCGAAAGGGTGCCATACTCACCGTTCACAGCGATCACCGCTTGAGCGGTGCGGACAACGATGACATTACGAGCCTCGCCCAGCCCGGTGACTACGGGGATGTCTACATACGGATTCGCATCGCCGCGACTGAAGCCGGGCAAGATGCCAATGGTCAGGCCACCCTGTGACTTAGCCCCGCGGCAGGCAGCCTCCATCACCCCACCTAGACCACCGCACACCAGAGTAACCCCTCGCCCAGCCAGCTCACGCCCGACGGACTCCGCGATCTGAGCCACGTCCTTTGAGCACTGTCCCGCACCGATGACCGCTATGATCATGTCATCCCTCTAGCTTCACTTCTGCCAGCCTGGTGTACACTGCGCCCGTGGGCCTCAAATCGCTCTTTATCAGACTGACAGCCCGCGCCTCCATCCGGCCCAACTCGCCAATGTCCATCTCCTCAACAAGCTGACCCAGGCGACGCGTATCGCCAGAACTGGCCCGTTGCTGCGTTCGGCCCAAAGTCAGATGAGCATGGAATTCACGGCCTTCCGGCGGGAACCCCAGTTTCTCCATCCCGTCCTCAATGGCTTTTTGCAGGCGTTTCAAGATTCCCCTTTCCTCCTGCACACCCACCCAAACCACCCGGGGGCGCCGAGCGTCGGGGAAGCATCCTAAACCTCCCACGGAGAAGGAGAAAGAAGGGAACCCGGCACAAGCCTGAGCGATGGCTTGCTCTATCTGCTCGATCCTGTTGGCCGGCACATCGCCCAAGAACTTGAGCGTGAGATGGATGCCCTCCGGACCAACCCAGCGCACCGAGCCCTGAGGCACCTTGGCCTTGAGCCGTTCCTCCAGTTTGGTCAAATCTGCCTTGATCTTCTCATCCAGTTCGATGGCTATGAAAGTGCGAACTTGTTCCATGTCTATGTGCCCTCCATCTGTGTGAATTCCTAGGCTAGTCCATATTATATCACACTTGAGAGAGGAAGACAAAGAGGTTTGAACTTTCCTCCCTAGCTCAAGGTATAGTTTGAGGAGAACCAGCCCAGCGTCACTACCCTTTTCCGCTAAATCCTGGTATAATCATGTCTGACCAAGAGATAACCACTGTCCGAGAGGAGCGCAAGATCATGAACGACGTTCAAGCTATTGCCGAGAAACTCATCAATAACGTGGAGAAGGTCATCATCGGCAAGCACGAGGAGATAAAGCTCACCCTGGTGGGCCTGCTCTGCCGAGGGCACTTGCTCATCGAGGATGTGCCCGGCGTGGGCAAGACGATGCTGGCCAGGTCCATCGCTAAATCCATCGGCTGCACTTTCCGGCGCATCCAGTTTACTCCGGACATGCTGCCCAGCGACGTGACCGGGGTGTCGATCTTCAACCAGAAGACGCGAGAATTTGAGTTCCGACCTGGCCCGGTGATGGCTCAGATCGTCCTTACCGACGAGATTAACCGAGCCACCCCCAAGACCCAGTCGGCCCTGCTAGAGGCCATGCAGGAGCAACAGGTCACCGTGGATGGGATCACCCACCCGATCCCGGCGCCTTTTCTCATCCTGGCAACGCAAAACCCCATTGAGTACGAAGGAACCTTCCCCCTCCCCGAGGCCCAGTTGGACCGCTTCATGATGCGCATCAGCCTCGGCTACCCCAGCCCCAAAGACGAGATATCCATGCTCGACTCGCAACAATACGTGCATCCCGTGGACACCCTTGAGCAAGTCATCGTCATCCAGGAACTGTTGGAGGCTCAGGAAAAGGTCAGGGAAGTTTATGTAGATTCCTTGATCAAAGAGTACATCGTGAGCATGGTGAACGCCACCCGCAATCACCCTGATGTTTATCTTGGGGCCAGCCCGCGTGGGAGCTTGGCCCTCTACAAAACAGGTCAAGCACGAGCTGCCATACTGGGGCGTGATTACGTCATCCCGGACGACGTCAAGGCCCTGGCTATGTCTGCCCTGGCCCATCGTCTGATTGTCAGCCCATCGGCCCGCATCAAAGAGGTGGATCCTAAAGCTGTGGTCGAGGAGATCCTCAATTCCCTGCCCGTGCCCGGCGCCCGAGTCCGGGTGTGAACCAGGTGCAATGCACTTGCCGAAGTGCGTTGCACCTAGTAGAAAGAGCTCAACTTCTATGGCCAAAACGAACCTGGTACTACTCCACGCACCCAGTGTCTATGACTTTCGCCAGGAGTCCATCCTCTACGGCCCGGTCAGCGACGTGGTACCCTCTACCACGGTCTTCGAGATGTACCCCATCGGCTTTACAGCATTGGCCGAATACCTGGAGCAACGCGGTCTCCGGGTGCGCATTGTCAACCTGGCGGTGCGTATGCTGAACGATGCCGGGTTCGACGTGGAGAAGCAGATTCGCCGTCTCCACCCCGATGCCTTTGGCATTGACCTCCACTGGCTACCCCACGCCCACGGGGCTATAGAAATAGCCAAGCTCGTCAAGAAGCATCACCCCCACACTCCTGTTATCCTCGGTGGCCTCTCCGCTACCTACTACCACCAGGAGTTGATGGATTACCCCGAGGTGGATTACGTAATTCGGGGCGACTCCACCGAGGAGCCTCTGCTGCAACTGATGCACTGCATCGTGGAGGGAAGTACGCCTCATCAAGTGCCCAACCTCACCTGGCGGGATGGACAGGGGAATGTGCAGATTAACTCTCTCACCTACAGCCCCGAAAATCTAGATCATGTGCTCATAGACTACAGCTATGTGGTCAGGGCCGTGGCTCGCTACCGCGACCTGGCCAACTTCGTCCCTTTCCAGCGCTGGCTGGGATACCCCATCACCGCCGCCCTCACCTGCCGAGGCTGTTACCATAATTGCGTGACCTGTGGTGGCTCGTCACAGGCCTTCCGGGAATTCTATGGACGCGCCAAGCCAGCCTACCGAGCCCCCGAAGCACTGGCCCAGGACATCAGGAACATCCAGCGCTTCAGCAAAGGCCCCATCTTCGTCCTGGGCGATATCCGCCAAGCCGGGATGGATCACGCCGAGCGTTTCCTGAAGGCAATAGAAGGCTTCGATGGCCAGTTGATGTTTGAGTTCTTCGGCCCCGCTTCCCGCGACTTCTTGCAAAAGCTGGGCCAGGCCGTGCCCAATTTCGTCCTGGAGATTTCGCCGGAGTCTCATAGCGAGGAGGCACGTCGCGCTTTCGGTCGGAATTACTCCAACGACGCGCTAGAGGACACCATCGGGTATGCCTTGGAGGCCGGCTGCCAGCGCCTGGACCTGTTCTTCATGATCGGCCTGCCCAAGCAAACTTTCCAGACGGTCATGGGAACCGTTGATCACTGCAACCACTTGTTGCGCCGCTTTAATCGGCGTGGAGATCGTACCGGATACGTACACCCCTTTATCTCGCCCTTGGCCCCCTTCCTCGACCCCGGCAGCCTGGCTTTCGAAGAGCCCGAGGCCCATGGCTATCGGCTTTTCTACCGTAGCCTGGAAGAACACCGCCAGGCGCTCCTGTTGCCTAGCTGGAAGTACGTGCTCAACTACGAGACGCAATGGATGAATCGGGACGAGATCGTGGCCAGCACGTACGAGGCGGGCCTGCGCCTCAACTCCATCAAGGCCCGCTATGGCCTGATTGACCGCCAGCGGGCTGAAGCTATCGTCAAGCGTATCCGGAAGGCTGTCCATCTGGTCGGGCAAATAGACGACATTGTGAGCATCGCTGATGAAAGGCGGCGCAAGAAGCTGCTGGCAGCCCTCAAGCCCCAAGTGGATACTGCCAACCTTTCCACCGTCTGCGACAAGCAGGAGCTTGAGCTACCCCTGGGGTGGCTCAAGCTGGACATACCCAGAGCTGCCCTGCTTTTCTTGGGCGATCTGGCGGCCAGGGCAACGAAAGAGGTCAAAAGAGCAGTGAGCAAAGGCGTTCAGTAAATGAAGGGAAATCGGCTGGTTTTCCTCCTGGGGCTGGCTTGTCTGATAGCAGCGCTCGCCACAGGACGGGACCTGTTCTTCAATCTAACCTACCTTATCGCAGCCATCATCGTCGTCTCTTACCTCTGGACCTGGACAGGCATCCACTGGGTGCGCCTCACCCGCTACCTGTGGGCCAAGAAAGCCGAGGTGGGCAAAATCTATGAAGAGAGATTCGTGGTACGCAACACCAGCTTTCTGCCAAAGCTATGGCTAGAGGTCCGAGACCACTCGAATCTGCCTGGCCATCAGGCCAGCTACGTCATCAACTCATTTGGAGCCCGCAGAGAACGAGGTTGGACTGTTAGAACTTTGTGTCGGCAGCGAGGTCGGTTTACCTTGGGGCCTGTTACCTTGACTAGCGGTGACCCTTTTGGCCTGTTCAAGATGCAGCGCGAGTTGCCTTATACGTCGAGCATCGTTGTCTACCCGGCCATCGTCGAGCTGCTGTTCTTCGCCACGCCTACCGGCCATCTGCCGGGAGGAGAAGCCCTCCGCCGCCGTACCCATTATGTCACCACCAACGTCCGTGGAGTACGGGATTATGCGCCAGGCGATAGCTTCAACCGCATTCACTGGCCTTCCACTGCCCGCAAGGAGCGGCTGATCGTTAAAGAGTTCGAGCTGGATCCCATGGCCGACCTCTGGCTCTTCCTGGACATGGACAGGTCAGTTCACGCGGAGCTAGAATGGGAGCCCGACACTGAGCGCCGTGAGCCCGCCCTCCTATGGGAAAAGCGGCCTGGACTGGAATTGGCCCCCTCTACCGAAGAATACAGCGTGACCATCACCGCCTCCCTGGCCAAACATTTCATTGTCCGCAACCGAGCAGTGGGACTGGTAGCCTATGCCAAGCAGCGTGAAGTGATCCCTGCTGACCGGGGGGAGCGCCAACTCTCCAAGATTCTGGAGACTCTGGCCGTGATCAGCGCTGGGGGGCGCATACCGCTGGACCAGGTGATGGCCGCCGAGGGCATGCATCTCGTGCGAGGCACTACCGTCATCGTCATCACCTCTTCCCCCGACAAGGATTGGGCTACCGTTTCGCGCCATCTGGAGCAGCGGGGCCTGAAGGTAGTCGCCGTACTCATCGCGCCGGACAGCTTCGGCAGCAACTGGACAATAAAGGAAGTGATGGCCGAGCTAGCTGCTGCAGGCACCCCCACCCACCTGGTGAGGAGAGGCGACGACCTGGCACTGGCCCTAAGCCAGAGGACGTGGGGTATCATCGAGCGGCCTCGCTACATCTTAAGGAAGTGAGAGCGAAATGCAAGAAGCACCAAGGAAGCCCGAGACAGTTACCCTGCGCGACGGCACGACGGTAACCATCCGTCCCATTCATCCGGACGATGCACACCGCCTCCAAGCACTTTTCTATCGGCTCTCGCCGGAAAGCATCGCCCTGCGTTTTCTGGGGCATCCCAAGGAGCTGCCGGACGAAGAGGCCCAGCGACTGGCTAGCGTGGACTACCAAACGCGGATGGCCTTGGTAGCAACCCGCCAGCAAAACGGCGAGGAGCACATCATAGCCGTTGCCCGCTATGCAGCGGATTCAGCCCAGACCGACCTGGCCGAGGCGGCGATTGTTGTGGAAGACGAGTATCAAAAGCGAGGGTTGGGAACATTCCTGCTGATGCGGCTGGTGGCGTATGCCCGCACGCACGGCATCCGCGCCTTCATGGCCACCGTCCACCACGACAATGTCCAGATCATGCGCTTCATTCGGCAAAGCGGACTGCCGAGCCAGAGCAAGCTAGCAGCAGGGGTATGGGAGATCGTGGTGAAATTGGAGCCTGAGGCTGACCAATGAGGTGCAATGGACACCACTTGGTCGCCTGACCAAGAAGAATATTGGACATCTGTCCAATACCAAAATCCCCCACTCCGGACAACCCTTCTCGGTGAAGCATTACTTCAGCGCGCTCCTGGGGCGAGGGTAACGAGGAGAACACAAATGAGATTTCCGGCCAGGAAAACCCTTACCTGCCTGATCCTCACCTTTGTCGTTGTATGCTTCGTCGCCTGTCAATCGAGGGCCCCAACGAACACCCCCACACCTGTTGCCCTCGACCCATTTGACACAGCCTGGGATGACCGCGCCGTCTTTCGGCAAGGGCTGATTGACGCCGAACAGGAGGTCCTCACCCGCTTGCCGGGCGCGACCGTCTATCGCATTGACCTTCAGATTTCTGATGACTTCCTTCGTCTGGAAGGCCAGGAGAGAGTCCGCTATACCAACCAGGAGGATGCCCCCCTCCACGAGGTCTACTTCCGACTATTTCCCAACACCGCCGGTGGTAAGGCCACTGTGTCTGCAGTCAAGGTAGGCGACCAGGACGTAGAACCCGTCTACGAATTCGCGGACAGTGCCCTTCGTGTACCACTGCCAACGGCTTTGCCACCTGGTGAACAGGTAGTCATCGAGATGGACTTTGAGGTAGAAGTGGCTCAGGAGATGGCCGGCAATTATGGCCTGTTCGGTTACTTCGATGGCGTACTGGTCTTGGATGAATTTTACCCGGCCATCCCGGTTTACGATGACGAGGGCTGGAACGTGGAGACCCCCCCTCCCAACGGGGACATAACCTACTACGATGCCAGCTTCTACCTGGTGCGCGTGACCGCACCGGCCAACCTGACAATCATCGCTTCAGGGGTCAAGGTGGATAGCAAGATCGAGGGCGATGATCAGACGCTGACCTTCGCCGCCGGCCCCGCCCGCGATTTCTACCTTGCCGCCAGCGAGAACTACACTGTAACCAGCGAGACGGTGGGGGAGACGACGGTCAATAGCTACACTTTTCGCGAGCGGGCAGACGGCGCAAAGCTAGCTCTGCAATACGTGGTGGATGCCCTGACAAGCTTCAACAAGCGGTTTGGCGTCTATCCGTACACCGAGTTTGACGTCGTAAGTACACCAATGCAAGCCTTAGGCATGGAGTATCCCGGTGCGGTGGCCATATCCCTAGCTCTCTATGATCCGAATAACAAGGCGCTGGGGTTACCATCTCAAACCATCCTCGAAAGTACGGTAGCCCACGAGGTAGCTCATCAGTGGTTCTATAACGCCGTCGGTAATGATCAGGTAGACGAACCCTGGCTTGATGAGGCCCTGGCCCAATACCTAGCTGGGCTTTACTACGTAGATACTTATGATGAGCGTGCGGCCCAGAATTACCGCAGTTCGTGGGATTATCGCTGGGACCGCGCTGACCAAGCCGACATTCCCATCGGATTACCCTCTGCAGCCTACGAGCGCGCTGACTATTCCCCGATCGTCTATGGCCGCGGTCCGCTTTTCATCGCCGCGCTGGCCGAGGAGATGGGGCAAGAGGTATTTGACCAGTTCCTGCGTGACTACTACCAGTCCCACAAGTGGAGCATCGGCACCAGCGATGCATTCAAGCAGCTTGCCGAACAACACTGCCAGTGCGATTTGACAGTCCTGTTTGAAGAGTGGGTTTACGAAAAGTAGCGGCCCCGATTTGTGTTGCTACTAAATATATGATATAATGCTCGCACATCATCTCAAAAAAGGAGGAAATCATGTCTGAACGACCACGCAACGAGAAGGAAGAAAAGGACGAGAAAGGCAAAGAGGAGGGTTGGGAGGAAAAGTGGCGCCGTGATCCACTTAACGCCGCCCTGTGGGCCATTGTTCTCATCTGGGCGGGGCTGGTGCTGATCGCGATCAACCTGAACATCCTGCGCACCGGCTGGGAGGCCTGGCCTGTCATCTTTCTCGGAGCCGGGGTGATCGTGCTTCTGGGAGTAGTCGTTCGCCTGCTCGTGCCAGCCTATCGGCGACCGGTGACAGGTAGCATCATTTTCGGGTTCATCCTGCTGGGCATCGGGCTGGGGGAACTGACGCGATGGGACGTGGTCGGGGCGCTAGTCCTGATCGCCATCGGCGTGAGCATTATCCTTTCCCGCCTTGTCCGGAGCGCGTGACCAAGATATACCTCAAATAAGCCTTGCGAAGGCTTTGAGCCTTCGCAAGGCTTATCATTATCACCATCGGCGGAAAGGTTCGCGTATGCGCGTTCTCCTGCTTGACCCCCCCAAAATCCCCTGGGAGATGATGGGGGATGTGGTAGCGCCACCGTTGGGGTTGGCCCAATTGGCCGCTTGCCTGGAACAAGCCGACATCCCGGTCGAGATACTGGATACCAACGCGCTGGAGATTGGTTGGGACGGGATGGGCGCACACATCGCCCGTGCCGCCCCAGACCTGATTGGCATCACGGTCTACACCCCCTACGTGCCCGAAGTAAGCCGTGCCGTCCGCGTCGCCCGCCAGGCGGCCCCTCAGGCGGTCATCGTCCTGGGTGGCCCTCACGTGACCTTTACCGCCGAGGAAACGCTGCAAATGATGCCTGAGGTAGACGTAGTGGTGCGGGGCGAAGGAGACCAGATCATCGTAGGCCTGGTGCGGGCCCTGAATGAGGGCGATGGACTGGAAAGCGTGCCGGGCATCAGTTTCCGTCAGAATAGCCAAGTCATGGAAACCCCCCCTCCACCTCCCCTCGACGTGACCACGTTACCCATGCCCGCCTTTCATCTGCTGCCCATGGACCGCTACCGCTGGCCGACGCTGGGCGGCCCCTTTTTCACCATCATCGCCAGCCGAGGTTGCCCCTTCAAGTGCACCTTTTGCTCCGAGTGGCCCTTTTGGCGCGATGGCTGGCGCCCCCACGACCCGGAGATGATCGTCGAGCAACTCGACGTCCTGGTCAACCGGTACGGGCGAAAGAACATCTGGTTTGGCGACGACTGCTTCAACGTGGACCGCGATCACGTGGCGGCTATTTGCGAGGGGATCCTGCAACGGGGGATTGACGTCAACTGGTACTACCAGGGGCGGGCTGACCTGCTGGTCAAGTACAAAGACCTGTTACCCCTGACGCGGCGGGCAGGCAACCGTATGGTGCAGATCGGAATCGAGGCTTCCAACGACGAGCAACGGAACGAGCTGAACAAGCAACTGCGCACCGAGACGGTCAAAGAGGCGGTGCGATTGTTGCGTCAAAATGACATCGTCTGCCAGGGCATGATGATTGTCGGTCTGCCCACCGATAGCCCACACACTTTCGAGCAGAAGGTGCGCCTCATCAAGCAGCTCGACGTGGACTTCCCCGTCTTCACGATGTACACTCTGTTCCCCGGCACCCCAGCCTACGAGGAGGCCGTGGCCAAAGGGTGGATCGAACTCCCCGCCGATTATGCCCGCCACGACATGGGCCATGCCCTCATGCCCACCCAGCACATGACCCGCCGACAGGTCTGGAATTACACCGGTTGGGCTTTTGCTAGCGTCTATTTGAATCCGGTCATTCTGGTACGAGGCGTTTTCTCGCGCAACGACTGGAGGCGGCGGATGGTGCAGAGGATGTTGGCCTACATCGGTAAGCAGGTCATCCGGAGCCTGCTGCCGATGACCTGACGATCAGGCGCGCCCAAAGTCCAGGTTGATGATGCCGTCCAACCAATAACGCAACCTGGTCCAGCGGCCCTCGCGACCGACGCAGCGGAAGTATGGCGGGGCGAACGCGCGCACCAGGTCGCCTATGCGATAGCGGGGCAACACCGGCGTCGAGACGATCAGGCTGCCGTACTCGCCGGGGCGCATCTCGTGGAGCATCTTGACTCGTCCGCCGCCCACTTGTACCTCGAACACGTACAGGTCGAAATTGGGCACCAGCAGGCAGCGCTCGTCCCGCTGTTGGGCAAAGGTGCCCTCGGTGGCAATGTACATCTCGACGATGTCAACCGGGCCGTAGAGGGCACGCAGGGCCGGCTTGTACTTGGTGTGGATGCCGGGGACGCTGGCCACGGCGATGACGCGCATGGGCCACAAATCTTTGGGTAGCACTTTGTGGCGGCGGTAAAGAAAATGCCCAAACTCGATGATGGAGGGACAGACTCCGGCACACATGGTGATGGGCGCGTCTTTGGTCCGCTGGTAGATCATCTCGAAGCGGCGCTCCCAGGCGCCAGGGGCAGTGCCCCCACCCAGGGCATCAATTTCCTCTTGGGACGGCAGGATTTCCACGGGGGTGGCCGCGGCCGCGTGCTTAACATAGATGCCAGAGCTGAAGCCGTAAGTGGTCTCCTGCCCGGCCACATCCATCGTCCCCACCACAGAAGGATAATTGAGGTTGAGGCTGTAGCCGCTGATGGCATCGAGCTGGTCGGTCCGAAGCAAGTGGTTGAGCAGGCCGCGAGCCGCAGCCACGCGGATGCCCAGATCGGCATCGGTGATGGGGATGCGTTTGGAGGTGCCACTGGTGGTGCCCCTGGTCATGGCCCAGGCAATAGGCGGCTCCGGTAGCAACGCCTCGACCTCACCGGCGATGACCCGGTCAATCCAGGGTTTGATCTCGTCGTAGGTGACGACGGGGAAGGCGCGCCGATAAGCCTCGAAAAAGCGGGGTGGGTCGTCGGCCAGGGCCAGCAGGCCAGGCGCGCCGCACTGCTGACCATAGACCGTCCGGGCATACCCTTCGACCAGCCATTGCAGCGTTTGCGCCTGGGTTCGGACCGGGTCTTCCAGACCCCTGTGCCACAATTCAACAAAAACCTGGATAAAATCGCGATACTCTTCCATAATGATAAATCCAGGTGCAACGCACTTCGGAAGTGCGTTGCACCTTACAGCCGGCCCAAATTGAACGTTACAAACTCATCCCAGGCATACCGCAGCGGCGTCCACCAGCGGTCGCGGCCGATGCAGCGGAAGTATGGTGGCCGGAAGGCGCGAATCAGGTCGCCTATTTCGTAGCGGGGCAAGATGGGCGTCGAAACGACCAGCCTGCCCATCTCGCCGGGACGCATCTCGTGCAACATCTTGATGCCTGAGCCTGTCTTCACCTCGAAGAAGAAAAGGTCATAGTTGGGCACCCACGCCCGGCGGTCGTCCCGCTGCTGGCCGAACATGCCCTCGGTGGCCCCGTAGATTTCGCGGATGGCGACGGGGCCATAGAGTGCCCGCAGTGTTGGCGCATAGCAGGTGTTGATGCCCGGTACGCTGCCCAGGGTCACGATCTGGGTTCGCCAGAGATCTTTGGGATAGACGCCGTGCACGCGGTGCAGATAGCGGCCGAAATCGCGCGCGGTCGGGGCCACGCCACCCACCAGGCTGACATTTTCGTTCTTGCACTTCTGGTAGGCCAGCTCGAAGCGCGCCTCCCAATCGCGGATGGTCTTGCCTCCGCCCAGGGCGTCAATCTCGTCCTGCGTTGGCACTGAACGGACGGGCGTGCGGGCCGATACATACTTGGTGTAGATGCCAGAGCTATAGCCGTACTCCAGCTCTCGGTCGCCTACCCGCACCGTCCCTACCACCGAGGGAAAATTCAGATTCAGGTTGACGCCCTGAAACAGATCGTATCGGCCGCTGGTGACCACGTAATTCATCATCGCCCGCCCGGCGCTAACACGCATCTGCAAGTCAGTGGGCGTCATGGGGATGAACTTCGACTCGCCCTTGGTTGTGCCCCGAGTGATGGCCCAACCAATCGGCTCCTCGCTGAGGAGCAGGCTGATTTCCCCAGCCATCACCCGCTGGATGAGGGGCCGGTAGTCCTCGTAGGTAGCCACCGGGAAGGCGCGCCGATAGTCCTCAATCGTCCCGATTTGGGCCGCGCCATGCTGCGCCCCGTAATCGGTTTGAGCGTAGATTTTCAGGAGGCGCTGCAGCACCTCCTGTTGGGCTTTTGTTGGATCGCTCACGGCGTCGTGCCAGGGTTGTAAAAGGGCGTTGAGCATTGCCTTAGGATCGCTATTAACCATTGACCTGCCTCCTGAAATGAGTTGTTACTGATTTTACCACATTGACCCGGTGAAGGCAAATAGGGTTGCAACTTTGTTCGACTTTTTACGTATAGGTATGTGGGTATCTACCCTCACTCAAAAAATACAAGGAGGTGTATGATGTCAAGTTTTCAAGAACCATTTGAAGAACAGCAGCTCGCAACAAGCGAGCCGCCCCCGGCCATCCCAAAAGAGCCGCCGGAGCCATGGTACGAGCCTCGTCGGCCACGACGCCACCGCCCGCCCTCCGTCTTCTGGCCGATCATGTTCATTGGCGCGGGCGTCATTCTGCTGCTGACAACCCTGGGCCACCTGCCCCCGCTATCGTGGGGAGTCCTCTGGCAACTATGGCCGCTGTTGATCATAGCCCTCGGCATTGACCTGTTGATCGGCCGGCGTTCGGTGATCGGAGCCATCGTCAGCGCGGTGCTGATTTGCGTGCTGGTTGGTGGGATCGTGCTGATCGCCCTCTTCGCCCAGAACATCCCCGCCGTGTCTGACTGGATCCGGCCCCTTGAACTACCCAAATGGATCCAAACGCCCGAATTGCAAACCAAGCACGTCGAATACTCCCTGGAAGGCATGGAGCAGGCCAAAGTCTACATTGACTGGACCAGCGTGCCTGGCTACCTGAGCGCGCTAGAGGATTCGCCCAACCTTATCGAGGGTGACGTTGACTACCTCGGTGAGCTAATCTTCGATGTGAACGTGCGCGGCGACCAGGCCGACGTGAAGCTGGATAGCCGCTTCTCAGGATTCTGGTTCGGGCCATGGAGCCCAGGCGAAGAAAAGCGCTGGGACGTGGGACTCAGCCCCAATGTACCGCTCGACCTCACCCTTGACACCGATTCCGACCCCTGCGATTTTGACCTGACCGGCTTGCAGATCAGCAATCTCGTGCTCAATGCTGGCTCCGGGCCTGTTGACCTGGCCCTGCCGTCCGGCAGCAACTTCGAGGTGCAAATTGACGGTGGCTCTGGGCCCATCACTATCACCCTGCCCAAAAGTGTGGGCGCGCGAGTGGTGCTCGATTCGGGCAGCGGCCCCTTCAGCCCGGACGCGCGATTCCAGTTAGTGAAAGGCAAACGCGACGGCGATGGTACGTGGGAAACGGACAACTATCGCACCGCCGAGCATGGCATCTCACTGGAGATAGGCCAGGGATCGGGTCCCATCACCATCCGCTGAATTAGGCAATGAGTTAACGAGCAATAAGGTACTGAGTCAACAATGTTAGATTCTGCTGAATCTTACGCAACAGCCTCTATACACGGGGTAGCAGGCCAATCGCATTGGCCGTCTTTGTGCCTGAAGGCCACTGTTTGCCAGCAACGCCCAACGCGGTTGGGCTGCTACCCGGGGAATTTAACATTGTCAAGTTACTCATTCACTCGTTACTCGTCCACTACTCCAAGGAGGTTCTAATCATGAAACGGTTCGATGTACGCGCTATTGGGGGAATCCTGCTGATCGCCGTCGGGATTCTACTCCTGCTCCAAAACATCGGGGTTTTTGAGGTCGTTGTCGCCCTGGTCTGGGCAGTCATTTTTGCTGCTGGTGGGGCGATCTTCCTGTACATGTTCCTGACCAATCGCGCCCAGTCGTGGTGGGCGATCATCCCCGGGCTCGCACTCCTCGGCATCGCGGTGCTGATTGCTCTGGATGAGTTCTCGCCCCAGGTTGGTGAGGTTCTGGGAGGCGCGCTCTTTCTGGGCGGACTTGGCCTGGCCTTCTGGGTCATCTACTTCATCAAGCGTGAGCACTGGTGGGCCATCATCCCTGGCGGCGTGATGCTCACACTGGCCTTGATCGCCGGCCTTTCTCCCGTCTTCGAAGGCCCTGCGATGGGCGGGGTGTTCTTCCTGGGCCTGGGGTTGACCTTCGGCCTGCTTCATTTCCTGCCAACCCCACTGAGTCGCATGAAGTGGCCTCTGATCCCCGCCGCCGTGCTGGTGGTGATGGGGGTGCTGATCACAGTCGCCGCCGCAGGGGGGATCGCCTACCTCGGGGGAGCAGTTCTGATCCTGGTCGGGCTTTATCTCCTCTTTCGCCTCTTTGTGAAAGGAAGATGATATGGACGAGCAAAAACAACGTAGAAGCGCCCGCCCTGAGCAGAGTCGAAGGGTTAGCCTGGTCGGGCCTGTGATTCTGATCGGCCTGGGCGTCATCTTTCTGCTGAACACAATGGGCGTCTTGGCCTGGAGTGTCTGGGAAGTGATCTTCCGCCTGTGGCCAATCTTGCTGATCGCCGCAGGACTGGAAATCGTCCTCAACCGCCTCACGGTTTGGGGTTCCCTGCTGGCCCTGGTGCTGACAGCAGCCATCTTGTCGGGCGTACTATTGCTGCTCAGCTCAAGCATAGGAACCGGCCAGGTCGTTGCCGGTGAAGAGGTCAGACAGGCTCTGGGCGGAGCGACGCGAGCTGAGGTTGTTATCGAGCCCGGCGTCGGATCGCTGCACGTCGAAGCGCTCCCCGAATCGGCCAATCTGGTCGAAGGCGTCATCCATGGGCAGAGAAAACAACGGGTGAGACGCGATTTCGCAGTCGCGGGCAACACGGCGACTTTCTCTCTGCGAGGCGAGGGGGAGACCTTTGGGCCATTCATCGGGTGGAGTGATCGGCCAAGTTGGGACCTGGGCCTCGCCCCCGAGGTGTCCCTGGAGTTAGAGGTCGGCATGGGTGTGGGACGGGCCGACATTGACCTGACAGGCCTGACGGTGAGCAACCTGAAGGTGAGCATGGGGGTCGGCCAAACCATAGTCACCCTGCCAGACGAGGGCCGCTTCCAGGTCAAGATTGAAGGTGCCATCGGCGAGACGGTCGTTGTCATCCCGGCTGGGATGGCGGCACGTATCCACGTGAACACGGGGCTTGCCGCGAGAGGCCTGCCGGCCAGCTATCAACGCCAGGACGACGTCTACACCTCGCCCGGCTACGCCAGCGCCGATAACCGCGCTGATCTGGAAGTAAGCCAGGCTATCGGCCAAATCACTGTACGTCATGCTGGAACAAGGTAGAATTGTGGTAAAGAAACTGCCTGTCCCCCTCCAAGTGGTAGCGCAGGCGCTACGCGACTGGTGGGATGACTGGATCAACATGGTGGTGATCAATCTGGTCTGGTTGCTGTGCTGGCTCACCATCGTGCTGGGTCCGCCAGCCACCTTTGGCATCTACTACGTCACCAACCAGTTGGCGCACGGGCAAAGCCTGGGCCTGAGAGGGATGATCGAGGGTGGTAAGCGGTATTTCTTTCACAGTTGGCTGTGGATGCTGCTCAACCTGGCTGCGGGGCTACTCGTGACAGTCAACATGATGTTCTATCAGCAATTCGCCTCAGTCTGGGCCCAGTTCCTGCAGGCGTTTCACGTATTCCTGGGCCTCACCTGGCTGGTCGTTCAGTTCTACGCCCTGCCCTACCTGATGGAGCAGGAACGAAAGCACCTGGGGATGGCACTGCGCAACGGACTGTTCACCGCACTAGCCTCCCCCGGTTATACACTGGTAGTGGCTGGCCTGGCAGCGTTGGTCGTGGTGCTGAGCCTGCTGTTAGTGATCCCGCTATTCCTGGGTGGCCCATGCCTGATCGCTGCCTTGGGTACTCGCGCTGTGCGGGAGCGGCTGGAAACGTACCGCGTGCGGGAGCGGGAGTCCGATGAGCGCAGTTGAGTAACACCAAGAACCAACCTAAAACTCCCCGGTCGGCCAATGCCCCGGGGAGCTGTTTGTGTTACACCCTCTAGCAGCCTGTCGGAGAACCCTGTAGCGTAGGGCCTTGTGCCCGTTTTTTCGCCGAGAAAACGCCCAAAAAGCCGCCCACAAGGGGCTATGCTACACCTCTCCGACAGGCTGCTAGCCCTTGACTATTAAAAGCCAAGCCCTCAGATGCCGGGCACTTGTATAAGTGCCCGGCATCTCATTGGACAGCAATGGCGATGTGTGGTAAAATTCTGCTCGTTCTGTATAGTACAACAGATGCTCCGCGAGAAAGGATAGAGCAAAGATGTGGCAAGAATATTTGTTTCCCGCAACGGTGCAGGAAGCTCTGGAGATGCTCGCCGCCCACGGCGGCCAGGCGCAGATCATCGCTGGCGGCACCGATCTGGTGCTGCAAAGTCAACGGGGACAATGCGTGGCTACCGTCATGGTGGACATCACCCACATCCCTGGCCTGGATGCCATCGAGCAGAGAGAGGGCTACGTCACCATTGGCTGCCAGGTAACCCACGGGCAGATCGCTGCCTCGCCTCTCATTCACCAGAAAGCTGAAGTGCTGGCCCTGGCCTGCGGGAGCGTGGGCGGCTCACAGACGCGCCACGTGGGCACGCTGGTGGGCAACGTGGTCAATGCCCTGCCCGCCGCCGACGGGGCGGTGGCCCTCTTCGCCCTCGACGCCGAAGTGGAAGTGGCGGCTATTTATAATCGGCGCTGGCTGCCTATCGCCGAGATGTACACCGGCGTCGGTGAGTGTGCCATAGATCCCTGCGCCCAGATGGTGACCGCCATCCGTTTCCGGCCCCTCGTCGAGGGATGGGCCAGTGCGTATCAGCGGCTAGCCAACCGCAAGGCCCTGACCTTGCCCATGCTCAACACCGCTGTGGTCGTGGGCCTGGAGCTTGGGTTGAGTAGCCGAAGGCGTACCGAAACCAATGGGGTATGCAGCGGGGCGCGCATTGCCATCGGCCCGGTGGCCCCTACTCCGTTTCGTGCCCGTGAAGCAGAGGCCGCACTGGTCGGCCGGGCCCTCGATGCCGAGACTATCGCCCAGGCTGCGCGGCTGGCCGCCGACGCCGCCAACCCCCGCGACAGCATCCTGCGCGGCTCGCGGGACTACCGCAAGGCCATGGTCGAGGTGCTGGTTCGGCGGGCGTTGACAGAGGCGGTTACAAAGGCGGGCCACTTCTCACCCCGTCATTGCGAGGAACACTTCGTCTACGCTCAGTGTAAACTCCGTGACGAAGCAATCTCCACCGTTGTTAGCAATTGAGAGCGGGAGATTGCTTCGCTCCGCTACTCAGAAACTTGTCTCTGTCATTGCGAGGCGGCGCTCTTCCGCCGAAGCAATCCCCATCTCGCGAATTGGGGATTGCTTCAGGCGCACACACCGCGCCTTCGCAATGACAGGATGGGCAGTGTTTCTGTCCTTTAGAATGGCGGGCTGCGCCATGGAAGACTCGCAATGACAGCGGTATCCCAAGGAGGCACAGATGCTTTTGGAAATAACTCTGAACGGCAAACCTGTTTCGGCAGAGATCGAAGCCGGCGACCTGCTGGCTAAGGTGCTGCGCGATAAACTGGGACTCATCGGCACCAAAATCGCCTGCGGCGAGGGGGAGTGCGGTGCTTGCACTGTGCTGGTGGACGGGATGGCAGTGACCTCGTGCATCTACCCGGCCATGAAAGCCCAAGGACGCCAGGTAGAGACCATTGAGGGGCTGTCTCAAGATAGAGAGCTTCACCCCATTCAGGAGGCCTTCGCTGCCCACGCCGCAGCCCAGTGCGGGTACTGTACGCCGGGGTTCATCATGGCTGCCAAGGCCCTGTTGACAGAGAACCCCCACCCCACTCGTGAGGAGATCAAGCAGGGGATTTCGGGCAACCTATGCCGCTGCACAGGGTATTACCAGATCATAGACGCGATTGAGGACGCAGCACAGCAGATGAAAGCGGAGGTGGGCTAATGGAGCACAAGGCTGTCGGAGAAAGCGTACAACGCCTGGATATTCGCCAGAAGGTGCAGGGCACGCGCAAATACCCCCAGGATTTCAACCTGGAAGGCCAGCTCTACGCCAAGGTGGTGTGGAGCGAGCACCCCCACGCCGTTGTGAAACGGATTGATATCAGCGCCGCCGAAGCCGTTGCCGGCGTAGTGAAGGTGCTAACCTACCAGGACGTGCCGGTCAACGAGTACGGCATCAACATCCACGACCAGCCCGTGCTGGTGGCCGAGGGCGACAAGGTGCGCTGGGTGGGCGACCGCATCGCTATCGTGGTGGCCGAGTCGGAGCGGATCGCTGCGCAAACCCGTGACCTGGTACAGGTCGAATACGAGGTGCTCCTTACAGTGGACGATCCCCGCCAGGCAAAAGAACCCGGCGCACCGCTGGTGCACGAAGACCGCGAGGACAACATACTGGCTCACATCCCCATTCGTAAAGGAGACGTGGAGCGGGGGTTCGCCCAGGCCGATGTGATCGTCGAAGGCACTTACACCACCCACTTCGTCGAGCATGCCTACATGCAGCCCGACGCCGCGCTGGGCTACGTGGACGACCAGGGGCGGATCACCATCATCACCTCCTGCCAGTGGCCGGCTGATGACCTGCACCAGATCGCCCACCTGCTCGATCTGCCAGAGGATCAAGTGCGCGAGATCGTGCCCGCTGTCGGCGGGGCCTTCGGCGGACGGGAGGACATGTACATCCAGCACCTGGCCGCGCTGTGCGCCTTCGTCGTTCGCCGCCCGGTGAAAATCGTCTTCGACCGTGAGGAGGTCACCCAACGCACCGGCAAACGCCATCCCTTCTACATGCGACACCGCACGGGCGCTACCCGCGATGGTCACATCGTGGCGGCGGAGGTAGAGGTTATCAGCGATGCCGGAGCCTACGCCAGCACCAGCATCCCGGTGCTGAGCAACGCAGCCACCTTCGCCCTGGGGCCTTACAAGATACCCAATGCCCGCGTTGATGCCTACACCGTGTACACCAACAACGCCGTGACCATGGCCATGCGCGGCTTTGGAGCCACCCAGCCACCATTTGGCTACGAGGGCCAGATGGACCGCCTGGCTGCGGCATTGGGTATGGATACGGTGGAACTACACCTGAAAAACCTGCTGGACGTGGGCGATGTGGCTGTGACCGGCAACGTGATGACCGCCGAGACGGGTGTGAAAGAGACACTGCGCCAGGCTGCCTTGGCTGCCGGTTGGCGATGTGAGGGCGAGCGCTGGATCAAACCCGGCGTGAGGGCTCCGTCGGCTCCGCACAAACGACGGGGCATCGGCCTGGCGGTCGGCTACAAAAACGTGGGCTATAGCCTGGGCTTCGATGACAAGTCCAGCGCCGCAGTTGAGCTAACCCTGGCCGAGACCGGCGAGACCGAGCGGGTGCTGGTCAAAATCGCCGCCGTCGAGGTGGGGCAGGGGGTGCTGACGGCGCTGGCCCAGATCGCCGCTGAGACCCTGGGGGTGGACGTGAGCAAAGTGCGGCTGGCGCTGGTGGATACGGCTAACACTCCCGACGCTGGTTCCAGTTCTGCCTCGCGACACGTGTTCATCTCCGGTAACGCCGTGGCCCGGGCCTGCCAGGCGGCGAAAGATAAATGGGAGGTCATCTTGCGGGCGGAAACCGGTGAGAAGCACGTCGAGGCGGAGTACACCTTCCGTGGCCGAAACGCTCGCGCTACCACGCCCTTTGGCCCTGAGACCGGGGCGTGCGAACCACACATCAGCTATAGCTTTGCCACCCAAATCGCGCTGGTAGAGGTGGACATCGAGACGGGCCAGACCGATATCCTCAAGTTCTGGAGCGCCGTTGACGCGGGCACGGTGGTCAATCCGTTGACGTACTTCGGCCAGCAGGCCGGTGGGGTGCACATGGGCGTGGGCTACGCCCTCACCGAGAACTACATCCAACAGCAGGGGCGCCCGCGCACCCGCCGCTTCAGCGAGTACCACATCCCCACCGTGCTGGACATGCCGCGCGAGTTCGAGTCCATTGCCGTGGAGAGTGCACCCGATCCCCAAGGCCCGTTTGGGGCGACTGGCATGGGCGAGACCACCACCCTGCCTACGGCCCCGGCCATCCTCAGCGCCATCCACGACGCAACGGGCGTGTGGATCAACGATCTGCCGGCCAGCCCTGAGCGTGTGTGGCGGGCGTTGCAGCAAAGAGCTGAGGAGCAACAAATGTGAACAGAGAATCGGAAATCGGAAATCGGAAATCTGCAATCCGGTGGGGGAGTTTGCACAACAAGATCATTGCCTGGTTCTTCGTTCCCACGATGATTATCCTGGTTGTCGTGGCCGTGGTGATCTTCTATGCCTACCAGAATGTGACGGAGGACCTGGTGATTGGACGGGATCGGGAGCTAACCCGCCTCTCGGCCAGCCAGTTGGCCACGGAACTGACGGAATTCACCGACCTCCTGACGAGTCTGGCACGCAAGGCAGACATCTACGAGGGCGACCCGGCTGCCCGACGTGATGCCCTCAAGGCAGCCCACAACCGTTTAGCGGTCTTCGACGGCGGCGCACTGATTCTCGACGCCTTCGGAAGAGTCGTGGCTGCCGAACCAGAGCGACCAGAGATCTTGGGCCAGAATTGGTCAGACCGCACCTTCTACCGCCAGATCATGCATAACCAGGGGCTACATTCCCCAGCACCAGCCTTCTCGGACATCGTGGACGACGGCCCAGGTGGTGCAGAAGTCATCGTTGCCGCCGTGCCCATCAGCAGCGAACACGATGAATTCACAGGGACCATCGCCGGCATGTTTCACGTGGGGAAAACGGTCACCCATGCCTTCTACGACGACATTCTGAAACTGCGCCTTGGAAAGGGCGGCAGTATCTACCTGGTAGATGGCAACGGCCGGGTGATCTACCACTCTGACACCTCCCGCGTTGGAAACGACTTGTGGGAGCAGGCAGTGGTGCAGCAGGTGTTGAATGGGAAGGCAGACGCCTTCCGCACCTATTCTCTCGATGGGCAGGACATCGTCGCGGGCTTCTCTCCGGTGCGGGGCACGCCGTGGGGTCTCATCACCGAGGAAAACTGGAACGCGCTGATGCGCTCCAGCCAAAGCTACGGACGCTTCTTACTCTTGCTGCTGGCGCTGGGTGTGATCGTGCCGGCTCTCCTTGTCACCATCGGAGTCAGGCGGATCACAAAACCCATCACGGATCTCATAGTGGCCGCGCAGGAGGTGGCAGAGGGCAATTTCGGCCAGACCATCACCGCGCAAACAGGCGACGAAATCGAGGAACTGGCTGAGCAGTTCAACCTCATGTCGGCCCAACTCCAGGAATCGTACGCCGATCTGGAGCGGAAGGTGGCCGACCGAACCAAAGAGCTAGCAGCCCTCAACGCCATCGCCGCCGTGGCCAGCCAGTCCCTGGATCTGGATGAGGTGTTGAACGATGCCCTGGACAAAACGCTTCAGGTGATGGAGACCGACTCCGGGGGCATCTATCTCCTGGATGAAGAGACCGAGTTGCTGACCATGGCTGCCCATCGAGGGTTCAGCCCTGAGTTCGTCAAGGAGATAGATCGGCTGCAGGTAGGAGAGGGTTTCTCTGGCCACGTGGTCCAATCCTGCCAGCCCCTGGTAGTCCGAGACGTTTCCGCCGACCCCCGCCTCACCAGGATGGCGGTGCGACAGGAAGGGCTCCGCTCCGTGGCCATTGTCCCCCTCTGTTCTCAGAGGGTGGTGCTGGGCACCCTGTTCGCCACGACCCACGGTTATCGGGAGTTCACCGATCAGGACATCCAGTTGCTAACCTCTATCGGTCACCAAATCGGGGTAGCCATCGGGAACGCAAGGCTCTTCAAAGCCGAACAGCGCCGCGCAGAGCAATTCAGGGTAATTAGCGAAGTAAGTCGCCATGTGACCTCCATATTAGCCATTGACGAGTTACTAGATCACATTGTCCAATTGGTTCAAAAGGCTTTTCACTACGACATCGTCGAAATTGGCCTGATTGACGAAGATGATCTGGTTTTCAAGGCTGGGGTGGAACGAGGTTCGGATTCATCATTTAAGAGCTTTCGCCTGAAAGTAGGAAAGGAGGGCATCACAGGGTGGGTGGCTGCAACAGGCGAGCCGATCCTGGTGCCTGATGTAAGCCAAGACCCGCGGTTCATTCAGATAACGGACACCGAGACCGGTTCAGAGCTCGCTGTCCCCATCAAAACCAAAGAGAAGGTCATCGGTGTGCTCAATGTTCAAAACGAGCAACTCGAGGCTTTCGACGAGAGCGACTTGGCAGTGCTTCAGTCCCTGGCCGATCAGGCGGCCATTGCCATCGAGAACGCGCGTCTCTTCAACGCCGAGCAACGGCGGGCGGAGCAGTTCCGGGTCATCAGCGAAGTGGGTAGCCGCATCACCTCTATCCTGGCCGTTAATGAGTTGCTGAACCAGATGGCGAGGTTGATCCAACAGGCTTTCGATTATTATCACGTTGGCATCGGCCTGATCGAAGGGGATGAGGTAATCTACAGGGTTGGGGCCGGTGCCTTGTGGGATGATCCCCGTTTCCAATTCGAGCCCGCACGCCTCAAAGTGGGCGAGGAAGGGATCACAGGTTGGGTGGTTGCCATGGGTGAGCCCCTCCTGGTGCCTGACGTGAGCAAGGAGCCGAGTTACGTCTGGATGCGGGGCAGCGAGACGCGCTCAGAGCTCACGGTGCCCATCAAGGCTAAAGGGGAAATCATCGGCGTGCTGGACGTCCAAAGTGACCGTTTGAACGCCTTCGACGAGAGCGACCTAGGGGTACTCCAATCCCTGGCCAACCAGGCGGCTGTCGCCATCGAGAACGCCCGGCTGTTCGCTGAGCGCGAACGACGCCTTGACGAGATGGCTGTCCTCAATGAGGTTGGGCGGGCCATCAGTTCCACCCTGCGGTTAGATGACCTTCTGGACTTGATTCACCGTCAGGTGGGCCGGGTGATGGATGCCACCAATCTGTACATCGCTTTCTATGACCGGGACGAAGATTGGGTTTCGTTTCCGCTCTACGTCGAAGAGGGGCAGATCACACGGCACTCCGGGGGGCGGAAGGCTGGCCGGGGCTTGACGGAGCACATCATCAGGAGTCGCCAACCCTTGCTGCTGCCCGATGACGTGGAGGGCCGTATGCAGGAGTTGGGCATCGAGGCCCTTGGCGCACCGGCCAAGTCGTGGCTGGGGGTGCCCATGATCGCCGGAGACAAGGTGCTAGGCGTCATTGCCGTGCAAAGCCACACCACCGAGAATGTCTACGACGAGGGGCACCTCAACCTGCTGCCCACCATCGCTGCCCAGGCAGCCATCGCCATTGAGAACGCTCGCCTCTACGAACAGGCCCGGCAGTTGGCCGTGATGGAAGAACGTCAGCGCCTGGCGCGGGAGCTGCACGACGCGGTCACCCAGACCCTGTTCTCGGCCAGCCTCATCGCTGAAGCACTGCCTGTTCTCTGGGAAACCGACCAGGATGAGGGGCGACAACTCTTGAGGGAACTGCGACAGTTGAGCCGGGGCGCCCTGGCCGAGATGCGCACCCTGTTGATGGAACTGCGCCCCACAGCCCTGGCCGAGGCCAACTTGAGAGACCTGCTGTACCAACTCGGCGAAGCCGTCACCGGACGGACCGGCGTGCCCGTCACGGTGACGGTGGAAAGCCAGACTGACCTACCCACTGACGTTCATGTCGCTCTATACCGCATCGCCCAGGAAGCGCTGAACAACGTGGTCAAGCACGCCCGGGCCAGTCAAGTGACGGTGAGTCTGCGGTGCTATCCTCCCTCTCCCTTCCAGGGAGAGGGGCTGGGGGTGAGGGTCGAACTGCTCATCCGCGACGACGGGCGTGGCTTCGATCTTAGTGACCTCGAGCCGGGTGAACTGGGATTGGGCATTATGCGCGAGCGGGCTCAAGCCATCGGTGCATCCCTCAACATCGAAAGCCAACCCGGTCACGGCACGCAGGTAACAGTTGTGTGGAAGAGGTCATAGAGTAAGGAAAGCTCAATGAGCACGTCAGACCCTATTCGAGTGATGATCGTTGACGATCACCACATGGTCCGCAAGGGGCTAGCGACTTTTCTAAAAACCCAGGCTGACCTACAACTGGTTGGGGAGGCAGGCGGCGGCGAGGAGGCCGTACGCCTGTGCGAGCAGCTTCAGCCCGATGTCGTCCTGATGGACCTGATGATGCCAGGGATGGACGGCGCAGCAGCCACTCGGGCCATCAGGAATCGCTGCCCAGAGATCCAGGTCATCGCCTTGACCAGTTTCATGGAGAGGGATCTGGTAGAAGCAGCACTAGAGGCAGGAGCTATCGGCTACCTGCTCAAGAACGTTTCGCCCGACGAGCTGGCTGACGCGATCCGAGCAGCCCACGCTGGTCGCCCCACCCTGGCTCCGGAGGCAACCCAAGCCCTGGTCCAGGGCGAAAAACTGGAACGGCTGGCGCACGCTATCATCAATGCTCCCCCTGACGCTTCCACGTTGCCCGAACTGTTGAGAGAACACGTCCCCGGCATGTTCTCAAATTGTGGCATCGAGATTCGGATCTTTCCTGATCAGACCCTGTTGTACCATCCTGCCGATGGGCCTGCTCTGAGCTTGGTCGAAGGGCCGTCGGCGGCCCATCCAACGTGGAAATGGCTGCGCACTACGTCGCAGGCACACCACTTCCTGCCAGAGGCCACACTGCCCTGGGGGGGTGACCAACCGGCGGGCCACGCTCTGGCGGTAGTGCCCATCATCGGCATCGAAAGCAAAGAGCCAATAGGCGGTATCTGTATATGGCGACGCCAGGACCTGGACACGATAGCCGATTTGTTACCAGTAGCCAAGTCCCTGGCAGCCCAGATCTCCTCGACCCTGCACAGTGCCCAGGTCTACGCCCAAACGCTGGCCCACGAGACAGTGGCGCGAGAATTGGCCATGGCCGGGCAGATACAGGCCAGTTTCCTGCCCGACGAGCTACCGGCTGTGCGTGGCTGGCAACTGGCAGCCACACTGGACCCAGCCAGAGAGACGTCCGGTGATTTCTACGATTTCATCCCCCTACCCGATGGACGATTGGGGATCGTGATCGCCGACGTGGCCGACAAGGGGATGGGGGCAGCATTGTACATGGCCTTGAGCCGCACCCTCATCCGCACCTACGCTACCGAACACCTGGCTCGGCCCGACCTGGTGTTCAACGCCGCCAATCGCCGTATTCTGATGGACGCCCGAGCCGGCCTGTTCGTCACCGTCTTCTATGGCATCCTTGATCCCGCCACCGGCGTGCTGCACTACTGCAATGCCGGCCACCCCCCGCCCTATCTTCTGAGTCTTGCCCTGAGCCTCGTCGAAGGGGCTGAAAACAGAGAGGTGGTTCAAGAGTTGGGTAGAACGGGCATGGCGCTGGGCGTGATTGAAGATGCGACCTGGGAACAGGAGACAGTTCGCCTCACTCCTGGTGACATGCTGGTATTTTATACCGACGGCATCACCGATGCAGAGGATGGGACAGGGTCGTTTTTCGGCCGGGAGAGGCTCCGAGAGGCCGTGCGAGCCCATCTAGGGTGTTCGGCTCAGGACATGCAAGATACTCTGATCGCAGAGGTGCACGAATTCATGGGCGAAACGCCCCAGTTTGATGACATTACCTTGGTGGTCGTAGCTCGAAGCCCCTGACAAAAACCTTACTCCCGCATGTGTCATTGCGAGGCGCGCTGTTTGCGCCGAAGCAATGACAATTGTAACAATATCAAGGTGGAAAGGATAGGAACCAATGACAGAATCAGACCCCATCCGAGTCATGATCGTGGACGACCACGACATGGTCCGCAGAGGACTGGCGACTTTCCTGAGGGTCAAAGCCGGCCTGGAGCTGGTGGGCGAGGCCAGCAATGGTCAACAGGCCTTGCAGGTATGCGAGAAGGTCCAGCCGGACGTCATCTTGATGGACCTGGTGATGCCAGAGATGGACGGGATGACAGCCACCCGGGCCATCCGCGAATGCTGGCCCCAGATCCAGGTCATCGCTCTGACCAGCTTCCAGGAGAAGGAGTTGGTGCGGGAAGCCCTACAGGCCGGCGCCATCAGCTACCTGCTGAAGAACGTCTCTGTTGACGAGCTGGCCGAAGCCATCCGGGCAGCCTACGCTGGACGGCCCACCCTGGCTCCGGAGGCAGCCCAGGCGTTGATCCAGGCTACCAGCCAAGAGCCCACCCTGGGCGACGATTTGACCCCTCGTGAGCGCGAGGTGCTGGCTCTGATAGTCGAAGGATTGACCAATCCGGAGATCGCCGAGCGGTTAACCGTGAGTCGCTCGACAGCCAGGGCTCACGTCAGCAACATTCTGTCCAAGCTGTGCGTTTCCAATCGCGCCGAGGCCATCGCCCTGGCCCTGCGGCACAAATTGGTCACCTGACCAAGTAAAAGATTGGACACCTGTCCAATACAAAAATCCCCCAGATGCCCGATGCGTCTGGGGGATTTTTTTGTTATAATAAGTCCAGATAGAGAGGTGGAAATGAGGTAAGTAGATGCAAATCTTGGTGGCTGATAAGCAACCAAAAGTACGATTTGGGCTGCGCGTGTTGCTGGAGCAACAGCCAGGGTTGAAGGTAGTAGGCGAGGCCGTTAATGTCGAGGAACTCTTGGCCCAGGTGGAGGTAGCCTGCCCCGACCTGGTGTTGCTTGATTGGGAGCTGCCGGGCCTGGCGGCGGTTGATTTGGTAACCGCTCTACGTAGAGTTTGTCCTGAGCTACTCGTGATCGTCCTCAGTGGGCGGTCGGAGGTGCGCCAAGCAGCCCTGGCCGCCGGGGCCGATGCCTTTGTTTACAAGTGCGACCCGCCGGAACGATTGCTGGCGGCCATTGCTGATTGTGCGGCAAAGGTAGAACATCAAGTAAGTTCAACTACGGACAAGGAGGTAGAGCGATGTATATCAATACATACGAACTCGAAATGCTGATGAGAGAGCGCACCAAGGATGCGCGGCGTAAGGCCGAACGGGAAAGGTTAGGCCAAATGGCCAACCCCGCCAGGCCAGAGTTTCTGGACCAAGCTCTAGTAAGCATCGGTAGCTTGTTGATCTCCACCGGCAAGAAGCTACAAGCGCGGCGCGCGCCGGTCCAGAGTGGTTTGACTGGTGCACCATCGCCCGCCAGACAATGAGGAAAAAACAATGAAAAAGAAACTGCTTCTTAGCGTCATGGCGCTCGTTTTGCTGCTTGCCAGTTGTGCTCAGCCAGCCGCATCACCAACGCCGACAGAGGTGGTACCGGTGCCAACGGCCACAGTCGAACCGACGCCGGAACCAACGGCCACAACCAAACCGACGCCGAAACCAACTCCCACCATCGAACCAACCCCGACAGAAGAGCCGTCAGCGGAACCGGTAACGACGTTCGAAGAAGCGCCCTGCCCCTTCGACGTGCCTAAAGACGCGCCCGTCGTCTGTGGCTTCGTCGTCGTGCCGGAGGATCACAACGACCCCGCTGGGCCCACCATCCGCCTGGCCGTCGCCGTCCTCAAAGACCAGAGCGAGGATCACCAACCTGACCCGGTGATATTGCTCAGTGGCGGTCCCGGTGAGAAGACTGTGCATAACGCGGCTGCTTTGGCGCAACTCCTTGCTCCCGTCCATCCCAACCGCGACCTCATCATCTTCGATCAGCGCGGCGCGGGCCTCTCCGAGCCAGCGCTCGAATGTCCGGAGTTTGTGCAAGCGGTGTTCGACCTTCTGGATGAGCCAGACCCTGACGTCGCTCTGCAGACGATTTTCGACGCGGTGATGGCTTGCCGCGACCGCCTGGTGAGCGAAGGCTACAACCTGACGATGTACAATACCGTCCAGAACGCCGCCGACGTGAACGCCATCCGTTTCGCGCTGGGCTACGACCAGATCAATCTATGGGGCGGCTCTTACGGCTCGTTGCTGGCCCAGGCCACCATGCGCGACCATCCGCAGGGCATCCGCAGTGTGGCTATTGTCTCGATACTGCCGCTGGAGAAAAGCCTCTTTGTGGAGGGATCCACGACCACCTCCAACGCCGTCATGCGGTTGCTGGACGCCTGTGCCGCCGACGAAGCCTGCAACAGTGCCTATCCTAACCTGCAGGAAGTGCTTTTCGAGGTCATAGACCAGTTGAACGAGGAGCCAGTTCCCGTCACCGTCACTAACCCCCTGGACAGCCAGAGCTACGATTCCATACTAACCGGCGATGAGGTGCTCGGCAATCTGGTAACCTTTCTCTACTTCACGCAGATCATCCCTGTTCTGCCGCAGGCGATTTACGATGTGCATAACGAGGGCTATGCCCTGATGACCCAACTGAGCAGCACCAAACTGGCGCTCTTCGAGCTTCTTAGCCGGGGGATGACGTATTCCGTGCTGTGCACCGACGACCTGATTGGTCGGACGCCAGAGGATCTTCTGAACACCATAGCGGCCCTGCCCAGGCAACTGGTAGGTAGCGCAGACCCAGAGATCGTCATCGAGCACGGCATCTTCGGCATCTGTGAGAACTGGCCGGTCGAGGAGGCCGACCCGTGGGTCAAGGAACCGCTGGTCAGCGACATCCCCACTCTGGTGCTGTCGGGCGAATTCGACCCGGTCACGCCGCCAGAGTACGGCCAACTGGTGGCCAGCTATCTGAGCAACAGTTTCTTCTTCGAGCTGCCGGGCATCGGCCACGACATCCTGGGTGCCAGTGAGTGCGCGCGGAGCCTCACTGGCAACTTCATCGCCGACCCCACCCAGGCGCCCGACGCTTCTTGCATCGCCCAGATGAAAGGCGTCGCCTTTGACCTGCCACGCGAAGCACCGGCGGTGGTGCTGGAGCCAGTGACCTACGAGGAGAGTGGCTTTAGTGGCCTCGTGCCCGCGGGTTGGACTGAAGCATCGCCCCAGAATTACAGACGTGGTCTCACAGCGCTTGATCCGACCACGCTGGTGCAGGACGCTATTCCAATGACTGCTGATGAGCTGTTT
>CAYUPJ010000005.1:19735-48689 GCA_964446635.1 uncultured Anaerolineae bacterium | reverse complement strand
CGTGCCTCGCAACCGCAAGAAACGCTCCTCGCAATGACACGGGCTGAGCAGTTACCAATTGGGGTAACGAATAACGAGGTGACGAGGCACTCATTACCTCGTTGACTCATTGCCTCGTTACCCCGAACAGTGGAGGTGACTATGATCAACGTGACGTGCTTCAAATGCGGTTGGAAGTTCGCTCTCGACGAGGAAGCCATCGCCGAAAGTCTCGCGGAGGCTGAAACCCCTCCTTCCCGCCATTACGTCGTGGAGTGTCCGCGCTGTCGTCAGGCTAACAAGGTGTCGCTCAAGAGGGGCGGGAGGAGGCGAGACAGAGTCGCTAAATGAGTTTCTCAAAGGATTTCTGACGGACAGCAATCAGGCAGATTGACCATGGCCGAACAACAAAATCTCCTCAAACAAGCCATCCAGACCGTCAAAGAGCAAGAGTACCACAAGCTCGTACTACTGGTCGGTGATTTCTCCTCCGGCAAGACCCGGCTCATGCGCCGTGTGCGCGAGGAGATCGGCGGGGCATACCTCAACGTCAATTTGGAGCTGACCCGCCAACTGCTGACCATTGACGCCCACACCTATGCCACCAAGGCCAGCGATCTCCTCAAGGCCGTCTGTGACGCCCAGGAACCCGATGGCCCCCTTTTCCTGGACAACATCGAATTGCTTTTCTCCCCTGAAGTCGGCTGCCTGAACCCCGTTGATCTGTTCAAGAAGGTGTCGCGGGAGCGGGTGGTTATCCTGTCGCTCCCCTGTCGGCTGACTGGTCGGACGCGGGCCGAATACTCGGAGGCCGGACGCCGTGATCATACGAGCCTGGACCTCTCCGGTGTGACAGTGATTGAGCTCGAGTAGCCCTCACCCCCATCCCCTCTCCCAATCCTTCGGCAAGCTCAGGACAGGCCTTGGGAGAGGGGGGAAGGAGATGCATAGATGACTACTGTTGGTGATTTGATCCAGTTCGAAGAGGTGACCGATGTCATCCAGCTCCGCAAGGCCGGTGACGAGGAAGAGATCGTTTCCAAATACGTGATCTCTGATGCGCTGCGGGAGCATCTCCTGTACATGTTCCAGCAGATGACCTCGGATACCCACCGTTCTTTCAACGTCATCGGCAACTACGGTACCGGCAAGTCACACTTCCTCAAGTTCGTGGCCGTGATCCTGGAACACCCAGAGCTGCGCCCCCTGATCCGCGACCCCCAGGTGCGCCAGGCGGCTCGGGATTTCCCCCGCCGCTTCGCCGTCGTCAAGTTCGAGTGTCCTGCCGCCAAGGAGGTCCCCCTGCGTCGCATGTTCTACGACGAGGTGCAGGAGCAACTGGAGGTGCGATACGACATCGAGGTCGAAGAGGTTGACCTGGGGCGAGATTACGACAACAAAAAGACCGTCCGCCGCATCGTCAGCCAGATCAAAGCGGGCGATCCCACCCTGGGGTTGGTGGTGATCGTTGACGAGATCTCCGACTTCCTGAAGCAGAAAGATCGCACGGACATGACCTATGACATCAACTTCCTGCGGGAGTTGGGCGAGGTCTCCCAGGATTCCGATTTCCTCTACGTGGGCGCGATGCAGGAGCACGTGTTCACCAACCCCAAGTACGTGGAACAGGCAGCCAACATCGCTCGCGTCGCCGAGCGCTTCACTGACATCACCATCACCAAGGAAGACATCGCCCGCGTGCTCAGCCAGCGGGTGGTGGCCAAAACCGCCAACCAGCGCACCGAGCTGGAGACGCTTCTGGAGGCCCATCAGCAGTACTTCACCAACCTGACCGCCGAGATGGAGACCTACCTCGACCTCTTCCCCATCCACCCCTACGTGATCCAGGTTTTTGAGGATCTGCCCTACTTTGAGCAGCGAGGGATCATCAACTTCGCCTCGGACAACGTGAAGGCCATCCTGGCCGAGGAGGCGCCCACGTTCATCACCTACGACCGCATCTACGACCAGATTGATCAGATCCACGAGATCCGCAATCTGCCCGAGGTAGCCCAGGTGATCCGCGTGGTGGACTCGTTGGCCACCAAGGTGGACCTGCTTAAGGCCGACGTTCGGGCCCAGTCGCGCAAAATCGTCAAAGCCCTGGCCGTGCTCAAGATGTTGGGGGGCACAGAGATGCGGGGAGCCACAGCTCAGGAATTGGCTAACACCCTGTTCATCATGCCGCCAGCTCTGGGACTGTTCGACGCCGACCTGGCCCGGGACAACATCGAGCGCATCATCGTCAACCTGATCAAGGCTGCCAACGGTCAGTTCATCACCGTCCACGACGGCACGTATTACCTGGACGTGGAAAAGACCGTTGATTTCGATGTGCTCATCGAGAAGAAGATCGAAGCGCTAGATGATACCGACTTCGCCCAGCGCTTCCGGCGTTTGATGGAAGAGGAACTGGAGCTGAGTGAGGCAGCACGGTTGCAGAAAGGCGTGAGCCTCTACGATGATACCGCAGCCTGGCGCAGCCGCAAGTCGTTCCGCAGCGGGTATTTTTTTATCGGCAAGGAGAGCGATGCGCCATTGTTGCAGGACCGCGATTTCACCTTGATCCTGAACTCCCCCTTCGCCGACCACAGTTCCCGCCAGACGGCGCAGAACCAGGTCATCGCGGGCGCGGCCCTGTCCGACGACCTGATGCACCGCTTGCAACGCATCGAGGCGGCCACGCAACTGGCCCGAGCGGGCGAGCACCGCAAGACCTTTGAGGACATCGCCAAACGAGAGGCCGGCGAGTTCAAAGATGACTACCTGGCCTGGCTGATCCAGGAGGGCTACGTGGTGTACGGCGGAGTGAAGCGGGCCATCAAGGAGGTGCCCGCCGGGCGCTATGGCACGCTGCAGGACTTTCTGGACCACCTGAAGAGCCACTTCCTGGAGGACTATTTCAGTGAGCAGTATCCCCAGTACCCGGCCATGAAACGGCTCCTCTCAACGCGCAACATCAACTCCGAGATGCATCAGGCCATCCTGTCGCTGGACAAGGGTACCCTGTTCGGATTAGATCAAAGCGCCCAGAGCTACCTGGAAAGCCTGGGGGTCTGGAAGGATGGTCGGTTCGATGCGCGGAGCTCAGCCATCGCCGGCCGCGTCCTGGACACGGTGGCCGCCAACGATAAGGAGGGCAAGCTGACAGCCGTGGATGAGGTGTTGGATGACCTGGCGGCCAGGCCCGTCGGCCTGCAGCCAGAACTGGCTTACCTGCTGTTGGCAGCACTCTTGTATAACGGCGAGGTAGTTTTCGTGCGCCAGGGAGGTCAGCGGCTCTACGCCTCTGATTTCAGCGAGTTCTTCAAGCGAGGGATGGCGGCGTTAGAAGAGGTGCGCTATCTGGAAGGTGAGCGGGAGCTGCCGGTGGCCCGGCTGGTGGCTCTCTTCGAGGCCCTGGGTTTGCAACCCGGCCTGGTGCGCGACAAGGCCTCGCGGGCCGAGGCGGTGAAGGCCCTGCACGGCAAGGCTCTGGCTCTCAAGGACGACCTGGATATGGTGCGCCGAGGGATGATCGAATGCCTGACAGACCCCATACCCGATCCTTCGACAAGCTCAGGACAGCGCATCCCCTGGAGCCAGATTCAAGCTGAACAGGTGCTGTTGGCTCCCTTCCGTGAGCAGGTTGAGCGTTTTGAGAGAGCGACCAAGGTGACCGACCTGGGTCGTCTGGAGCTGACCGACGACACGCCGGCCCAAATGCGGGAGGGACTGGCCCGCCTGGAGTCCCTTAAGGGCTTCGTGATGGATTATCTGGACGAGATCCGGCCTGAGTTGAAGTACGTGGGGTTGGTGGCCGAAGGTTATGAGCCGTTAGATCAGTTGGGGGGTGGCGAAGGGGTCGCCGAGTTGCGGGGCATTGAGGCCGACTGCCGGGCTATCACCACCGATTTCCACAAGCTCATGAAGCCAGACCAGCGCCGTCCCCTAAAGGGCAAGTTCGCCCAGTACCGTGACCGATACAAGAAGGCCTACTACGCGCTGCACGAGGGGATGGTGGGGAGCAAGGTGCCGTGGGCCGATCTGGAGGCGCTGACTGCCCAGCCTCGCTACCGTTCGCTGAATGGCCTCAAGAGCTTGCCCTTCTTCTCCTCGGTCGAGTTCGACACGCTGGCGCTTAAGGCCCAGGAGCTACGCGGCTACCGCTGCCATGAGTTCAACGTGGACGACCTGGATAGCTATCCGGTCTGTCCGCGGTGCAGCTTCCCCCGCAACCACGAGAAGTTGGCCCACCGGGGTGTGGCCGGGCAGATCCAGGCCCTGGGACAGGCTGTCTCTGCGCTGTGGGGCAAGTGGGAGCGCCAGTTGTTCGACGAGCTGGCCAAGCTGGACGACAAGCTGGCCCTGCTATCAGCCAGCGAGCGGAGACTGATCGAGGAACTGCTGGCTGCCAGTCACTTGCCCGACGAGGTCAGCCCTGAGCTACTGCGGGCTCTGAGCAACCTGGCCGCCGATCTGCAGGTGGTGGAGCTCCGCCTGGACGAGTTCCGGGCCGTTTTGCTGGCCGAAAGCAGCGTGCTGACCGTGGCCGAATTCGATCAGGCAGTGGAGCGCTTCAAGGCCCGGCTGCTGAGGGGAACAGACGCCGACCTGGTGCGGATCAGGATCGTGTGACCAAGATGCCGGGTGCCTGGGTTGACGCCGGACGGGATGTATGCTATACTATGGCCACAAATGTAGTCACAATTACACGAAGGAGGGGATCATGCCCAGGGTAGGCGTGCGTGAGTTAAAGAACCAGACCAGTGAGATTTTGCGCGCCGTGCGGGAGGAGGGAGCTGAATACATCATCACCTATCAGGGACGTCCGGCGGCAATGCTCTTGCCGATTCATGAGGAGGATTTGGAAGACTATGTGCTGGCCCACCATCCCCGCTTCGTAGAGTTACGAGAGCGGGCTCGGCAGGCCATCCGCCAGGGTGAGTTCGTCACGTCCCAGGAACTGCGAACGCTGCTGGAGGAGTAAACATCTTGGCCTACCGGCTGAAGGTCGAACAGCGAGCGTTCAAGCAACTGCAAAAGCTCCCCCAGCCTCACCGGAGTCGGGTGACGGAGGCCATCCTGGCTTTGGAAGAGGACCCTTTCCCGCCGGGCAAGAAGTGGAAACGTTTGGAGGACACCGGCGGATTGGTGCGCCTGCGAGTGGGTGATTACCGGGTGTTGTACGAAGTACTGGATGACGAAGTCCACGTCTTGCTCGTCATCCACCGCCGTGACCTGGAGCGCTGGCTGCGACGGTTGTGAAAACCCACTCAGCCTGCACGCCCTCTCCGAGCCGCCCTACTACACTACCGATGACCATGCGCAGCGACGTCGAGGTTGACCAGAGCGGCAAGGTGGAGCGTACCCAGACAGATACCATCCTGGCTTTCTCAAACAGCCGACGCTATGCCATCCGAATACCGGCTACTGTGAAGCGGGCAGCACTGCACGTTTTGCGACAGAGGCACAAGCCATCAGCCAGCAGAAAGACCTTCTATCTGCGCCTTTTCACAGCAGGGTTGTACCTGTTGCTCAGGGATCACCTGAACGTACTTGATCACATCATCGTTGATACGGAGTATGCCGGCCGTGAAGCGGACATTCGCGGGATGCTTTTGTCCTTGATTCGGCGTACTGACCCGCAATACCCGAGTGACCGCATCGTGTTCCGTCAGGTGGGGAAGAAATCGCCTGCTCACAGCCTGACATGGGAGGTCCACAGGGGGAAATACCAAGCAGATCATGTGGTCACGGAGAAGGAATTGCTTAACCTGCTCTAGAAACAAAGAGACCGGGGGGCCGCCCCAGGGCGGTCAATCCTTGCCGCGCTTCCGCCGAGTGGTTACGGCGGGGGAGACAAGGCACCCGATCTTCAAGCCAAATGATACCCCTATTGGCCACTTTTGTCAAACCGCATCCGACGACCATTTGTGGAGGTACTTATGACCATGCGACTACCAGACCAACCGACCAACCGACCAACCGACGACCCTTCGCCAAGCTCAGGGCAGGTTCTAGACCAACTCCGCCACATCGAAGGCTTCCCCATCGGCGAGGACGAGGACCTCCACGCCCTCTCCGACCCGCCCCACTACACCGCCTACCCCAACCCCCACCTGCCCGAAATCATCGCCCGTTGGCAGGCCGAGCGTGCCCAGCTCCGCGCCACCCTGGGCCTGCCCAACGACAGCGCCGACAACAACCTCCAACCTCCAACCTCCAACTTCCAATCTCCAACCTACCACCGCGAGCCCTACGTGGCCGACGTGTCCGAGGGCAAGAACGATCCCATCTACAACGCCCACTCCTACCACACCAAGGTGCCTTACAAGGCCATCATGCACTTCATTGAGCACTACACCGAACCGGGCGACGTCGTCTTCGACGGCTTCTGCGGCACGGGCATGACCGGCGTGGCCGCCCAGATGCTGGGCCGGCGCGCCATCCTGGTGGACCTCTCCCCCGCCGCCACCTTCATCGCCTACAACTACAACACCCCGGTGGACGTGGCTGCCTTCGAGCGTGAGGCCAAGCGCATCCTGCGAGAAGTCGAGGCAGAATGTGGGTGGATGTACGAGACGTGGCACAAATCGCCACAAGACCTGTCAGGTTTCCAAAACCTGACAGGTCTGTCCGGCGTCAAAGGCCGCATCAACTACACCGTCTGGTCCGACGTCTTCCTCTGCCCCTACTGCGGCGACGAGATCGTGTTCTGGGACGCCGCCGTGGACCAGGAGGCGGGCAAGGTGCAAGACCGTTTCCCCTGCCCCGGTTGCGGCGCCGAGGTGACCAAGCGCGACCTGTCCCGCGCCACCGACCGGGTATGGGACAGTGCCCTGGGCCGAGAGATCGAGCGGGCGCGGCAGGTGCCCGTGCTCATCAACTACTCCGTGGGCAAGCGGCGCTACGAAAAGAAGCCCGACGCTGACGATCTGGCCCTCATCCGCCGGATCGAGGAGAGCGAGATTCCGTATTGGTATCCGACCTACCGCATGCCGGAAGGTGACGAGGCCCGCCGCAACGATCCGATGGGCATCACCCACGTGCACCACTTCTACACGCGGCGCAATCTGTGGGTGCTGGCGTGCATTCGAAACAAGTTGGACACATCTCCCATGTCAAAGCAGTTGCTCTGTTTAGTGGGAGATCTACTTCCGCGAGCGAGTCGGATGCACAAGATCGCCGTCAGTCGCCTGAACACTAGCCTCTCAAAGACAGCAGGTGTTTTGTCAGGAACGTTGTATATCCCTTCCAACTCAATTGAATACGCCGTCACTGACACGCTGGATTATCGCATCAAAGACGTACTCCGGTATCAGCAAAGGTACACACCCAGGGGAGATGCCGTTATCACGACCAATTCCACGACAAGTCTCTTGATGGCCAATGAGACAATGGATTACATCTTTACTGATCCGCCGTTCGGTGATAACTTGATGTACTCCGAACTCAACTTCCTGTGGGAAGCCTGGCTGCGGGTCTTCACCAACACTGGCCCCGAAGCCATCATCAACCAGACCCAGGGCAAAGCCCTGGACGAGTACCGCCAACTGATGACCCACTGCTTCGCCGAGATGTACCGTATGCTCAAGCCCGGCCGGTGGATCACCGTCGTCTTCCACAACTCAAAGGCTGCGGTCTGGAACGCGATTCAGGATGCCCTGGCCAAGGCTGGCTTCCTGGTGGCCCAGGTCACCGTCATGGACAAGAAGCAAGGCTCGTTCAAGCAGGTCACCTCTCCAGGCGCGGTCAAGAACGACCTCATCATCAACGCCTACAAGCCCCGCAAGGCTTTCGAGGAGCGGTTCCTGCAACGGGCGGGCTACGGGCTGGAGCAGGAATTCGTCGCCCAACACCTGGGGATGCTGCCCGTGGAGCCTAACCTGGAACGCACCGCCCAGATGCTCTACTCCAAGATGCTGGCCTGCTACGTCCAACACGGCTACGAGATCACCCTCAACGCCGATCAGTTTTACCGCCTGCTATCCGATCACTTCCTGGAACGGGACGGCTACTGGTTCCGCGACGAGGAGCAGGTGCAGGAGTACGAGCGGCGCAAGCTCAAGGCCCGCCAGCGGAAGATGCAACAGCAAGTGCTCTTCATCTCCGACGAGCGTTCGGCCATCACCTGGCTGCACCACTTCCTGGAGACGCCCAGGGACTACAGCGAAATCTACACCGCCTTCGTCAAGGCCCTGCAGGTGCCGGAAGACCAAATCCCGGAGATCAAGACCCTGCTGGAGGAGAACTTCGTGAGCACCAACGGCAAGTACAAGCGCCCGGAGATGCTGGAGAAACAGGAGCTGGAGGCGCGCCGCCAGCAGCGGCTGCTGCGCGAGTTCGAGGATATCCTGGAGCAAGCCCGGCGGGGGCAGCGGCTCAAGGACCTGCGCAAGGAGGCCGTGCTGGCCGGCTTCGCCCAGTGCTACCGCGAGAAACGCTTCGAGGATATCCTGCGGGTGGGGCAGAGGCTGCACAAGCGCATCGTGGAGAGCAGCACCGAGATCTACGATTTCATTGACATAGCGGAGGCGAAGGTGGGATAACACGGATGGGCAGGGTTTACGGATTGAGTATTCGCACCGAACATCCGCACATCGTGCGCATTGAGGGTGTGCACAGCGGTCGCCCGACGATACGTGGTACAGGGGTGAGCGTGCAAACCATCGTAGAACAAATGCAGTTGGGCCGAACGCTCCAGCAAATCGTGGAGGATTTCGATGGTGTGTTGACCTTGGCCCAGGTCTACGATGCCCTTAGCTACTACTACGAGCACGAGAAAGAAATCGAGCAGTATATCGCTGAAAACCGAGAGGCGCTATGGAAAGAGCCACAGACAACGAGCTCTTCGTAATCGGTGACCTCGTCACCCTGTCCCGTGACCGCGCGGATGGGGCAGGGCGCGTCGTCGCTGCTGCCGCCCTCTTCGACCAGACCTATCTTGAGGTCTACTTCCCAGCCACGGGCCTGGTGGTCCGTCGGCTATCCGATGACTTTGAGCCCTGGGGCGACCTCCTCGACCGCCTGGCAGCCGGACAGGTGGCTCCTGCTTCGGCCTTCCTGGCCCGACTCATCGCCCGCCAGCTCCAGGCCCTGATGACCCAGCAGGGAGTGCTCTCAGCGGCCAACTTCCGCATCACCCCGCTGCCCCACCAAATCCTGGCCGTGGACTTCATCCTGGGCCAGTTCAAGCCCCGCTGCCTCATCGCCGACGAGGTGGGCCTGGGCAAGACCATCGAAGCAGCCATGGTCTACGAAGAGCTCAAGCTGCGCGGCCTGGCCCAACGGGCGCTGGTCATCGTCCCCTCGGGGCTCACCTACCAGTGGCAGCAGGAGCTCCGCCAGAAGTTCGGCGAGGAGTTCGTCATCTTCGACCGGGCCATGCTGGACGCCCTGCGCCAACTGCACGGCCAGGAAGCCAACCTCTGGCAGAAGCACAACCGGGTGATCACTTCGATGGACTTTGTCAAGCCTCGATCCATCCGCCCTGACCTGTCGCCAGGTGAGCGGGCACGGCGCGAGCAACACAACCAGGAGATCTCCCAGGCCATCGCCGAGGCCGGATGGGACGTGGTCATCGTAGACGAGGCCCACAAGCTGAGCAAGCAGGCCGACGGCACCGAGACCGCCCGCTACAAAATCGGCAGCTCCATGGCTGAGCGGGCACCGGTCTTCCTGCTCCTCACCGCCACGCCGCACCAGGGCGATGCTGGTCGATTCTTCCACTTGCTGAACCTGGTGGACCCCTACGCCTTCGTCACCCTGGAGGACCTGACCCCCGACCGGGTGCGGGAGATCATGGTGCGCAACAAGAAGCGCGCCGCGGTGGACACCCAGGGCAACCGCTTGTTCAAGCAGCGCATCACCGCTTTCTATCCGGTGGACCGCAGCGGCCCGGAACATGCCATTGAGCGCGAGTTGTACGTGCAGGTCACCGACTATGTGGCCGAGAACTACGACCTGGCCCTGCGTCGCAACGACCGTGCCTTCGGCTTCCTGATGATCCTCTACCAGCGCATGGTCACCTCGAGCAGCCAGGCCATTCGCAAGGCCCTCAGCAACCGCCTGGCCCGCCTGCGAGCCTTGCAGGGGATGCTGGACGCGCTGGCTCAGAGGGCGCTCGACTTCGACGAGGAAGCGGCCCTCGACGAGAGCGCGGAGCGGCTGCTCGAACAACTGCAAGCCGTAGTCGGCGTGGTGGACGAGGCCGGCCTGCAGAAGGAACTGGCCCTGATCGGGGCCCTGCTGGATTTGGCCGAGCGCGCCACCACCGGCCGGCAGGACGCCAAGCTCAAGGCCCTGCTGCACATCGTGGACGAGGTCTGCCGCCGCCAGCGCGACCCGACCACCAGGTTCCTGGTTTTCACCGAGTTCGTGGCCACTCAGGAGTACATCACCGAAGCCCTGGAGAGTTGTGGCTACAGAGTGGCCTGCATCAACGGCCGGATGAGGGTGGGGGAGCGCATCGCCGCTCGCGAGGCTTTTCGCACCGACGCCCAGTTCCTGGTCTCCACCGATGCTGGCGGTGAGGGCATCAACCTGCAGTTCTGCCACGTCATGATCAACTACGACCTGCCCTGGAATCCCATGCGCCTGGAGCAGCGCATTGGCCGGCTGGACCGCATCGGCCAGGAGCACGACGTGCTGGTGTTCAACATGCTGGTCGAGGACACGGTGGAGGATCGGGTACGGCAGGTGTTAGAGCGAAAGCTGGCCCTCATCCGCGAGCAGTTTGGTGAGGACAAGCTGACCGACATCCTCTCCACCCTGCAGGACGACTTCAACTTCGACCGCATCTTCATTGACGCCGTGCGCCTGCGGCAGGCCGAGGCTGCCCAGCTCGAAGCCCTGGCTCAGCAGGTCTACGAGCGCGCCAAAGCGATCCTGGAAAAGGATGATCTGCTGTTACCGCAGACCGTCTTCCAGCAGGAGAACTATCGGGAGCGGCTGATCGAGGTCTCGACCGAACGAGTGCGCGGCCTGGTGGAGTGCTACCTGGAGATGCACGGCGAAAAGCTCAACGCTTATGCCCGACGCCCTGGCCTCTACTACTTCGACCTGCCAACTGGCGACAGCAGTGACAAGACCCACCATGCCAACGTCGTCTTCGATCGCGCCCTGGCCCTGGAGGACGACTCGCTGGACTTCTTCCACATCAACCATCCCATTGTGCGCCAGATACTGGAGCGCCTGGACGCTCCCGGTGCCGACCACGACTTAGCCTATCTGCAGGTCACAGCCGACGTAGCCCCGGAGCCTGGTGTTACCCAGGGGCTCTGGTCGCTGTACAACCTGAAGCTGACCAATCACGCGGGGCTGCACCGCACCGAGTTGCTCTCGTTCTTCGTGGATCGAGACGGCCAGAGCCATCCCCGCATAGCTCGCTGGCTGAGTGACCTGTCCCCGGAGCGCTTCGCCCAGGGCTACGCCCCACTCGATGGTTGGGACCTGCCCGCGCTGCGCGGCAGGCTGGATGAGCTGGCAGAGGCCGCAGCCCACGAGCGCTTCCTGGCCGAGCGAGTGGCGTTGGGCGAGCAGTTAGCCCGCGAGCGGGAGAAAGTAGTCAGCTACTTCCAGGCCCAGGAGGCCGCCGCCCGCCAGATCGCCATCATCAACATCCGCCAGGCCCGCCTGACCGACCTCTACCACCGTCGGCAGGAAGCCCTGGCCGCCCTGCAGCGTCGCGGTGAGTTGGTGCCCGATTTGGAGCTGGAAATGGTGGGGGTGGTGAAGGTGAAAACATGAAACCCAAACGTTGGCAAGACCTCATCCTCCAACAATTCGGCCACGAACAGACCCAGAGTGTCGTCGTCGTGGACCCTGACCGCCTGATGCAGGATGACACCCTCATCAGTGAACTCCAGGCGCGGCAATACGACATCCTCAATTTCACCACCGAGATCGCTTTCCGCAACGAGTTCGAGGAACGCTACCGCTCGCGCTGGGATCGGGGGGAGAAGACCCACATCGTGGTCATCGTCCACTCCAGCGAAGCGGCTCGCCAATTGCCCTACGACCTGGAGAAGAAGAGCCGCGTCATCGAGATCGGCCTGCACCAGGTCTTCCCTCGCCTCAACCGCATCGTCCTGACCGACCTCGACCGCCACTACTATCCCGCCTTGTTCCAGGCCCACGCCACACTGGAGAGAGACAATAGGAGCTACACCACCGAGAGTGAAACCATCCGCTTCATCCTGCGCGGCGTGTTCGGCATTGACCCGGTGGCCCTGAAGTCGCCGGAGCGGCTGGTGGCCATGCTGATTGACAAGCACTACGCCGCCCAGGCCATCCCCCCGGCCCTGGAGCGTTACGTGGTCGAAGAGATGCCAGTGCCCTTGCCTGGGGATCCCGACCCGGCCGCCCTATTCGGAGACACAGCCGCGTTCTACGAGTGGATGGGTCAGCAGTGGGCCGAATACGTGCAGGGCATCCTCAAAGGCGAAGCCACCCTTCGACAAGGCTCAGGGCAGGCCCCTGCTTTGGACTTCGCCGACCATCGCCTGCGCTTCTACAGCGATAACCTGTTCACGGAGCGATTGGTAGCCCCCTACCCGCTCTCATACGAGGAGACCGAGGCAGTGGAGAAGCTGCCCCAGGACCAACGCTGGATCAGGGCCGGACTGGCGTGGCCAGGTGGACCGGCAGCCCGGCTATTTGGTCCAGGTGCCCAAAGACGAGTGGGTGAGGAGGGTATAGTCTACGTAATAGACGTGGAGACGCAGCTCGACCATTTCGAAGGACTGGATACTGAGGCCCTTGACTTGCGAGGATGGCTGGACGAGGGCTACTCGTGGGGTCGGCTGGTGCACGACTTCACGCTGCTCCCGCGCCAGGACTACGAGGCCCTGCAAGAGCGGTTCACTGCCGCTCGCCGCGTGCTGAACGACGCTTTCCTGGCTTTTCTTCAGCAGACCTATCCCTCGGTCTCCTTCTACGACGACAACAAGGGCCCCATCGCCCTGCATCGCGTCAACCAGTACATCGACCGGAGCGTAGGAGAGAGGAGGCGCGTCGCCCTGGTTGTCTGTGACGGCATGGCTGTGGATCAATGGTTCCTGCTACGGGACTATCTGCTGGCCTGCCTGAAGCGCAAGGTCGAGTTCCGAGAGAACCGGGCCTACGCCATCGCCCCCACCGTGACCAGCGTCTCGCGCCAGGCTCTGTTCGCCGGTCGGATGCCGGGCAACTTCCCGGACACCGTCCTCAAGACCACGGCCGATGCTGACCACTGGCAGAACTACTGGGTCAACCGCGGACGGCGCCGCAGGCGGGTGGCCTATCTCAACGTGAAGATGACCGGCGAGTTCGAAGAGCTGTGGAGGATCACCGACAGCAAGAACGAGGTGCTGGCCGTGGTGGTCAATTTCTTCGACGAGATCATGCACAGCGTCAAAGACCTCAAGGCCGGCAAGCGGGTCTTTTACGACACCCTCATCTCCTACCTGAACAACAGCGCTACCGACGAGTTCTTCGACATCTTGCTGAGAGCTGGCTACCGCGTCTTCATCACCTCGGATCACGGTAATGTGGGCGCGGTGGGCACGGGAGTGCAATCGCCCAAGGCATTGGTCGAGGCCTATGCCAAACGAGTGATCATCTTTGACCAGGAGTCCATCGCCCAGGCTTTCGCCAAGCAGCATGGCCTGACCCTCTTTCGCCCCCTCTTCCTGCCCGATAATCTCTATCCCGTCTATCCCCAAGGCGATGGCATGTTCGCCTCAAAGAAGTCCGCCGGCATCTCTCATGGCGGCCTATCCATCGAAGAAATGATTGTGCCCTTCATCGAGGTGATCGCGCCATGATCGGATTTGACAAACCCGTGCGCCCCGAATGGATCCACGCCGCAGGTCTGGCTTGGCGGCCGCATCAACCAGTGAGCGAACTGATCACACTTGTTGACCAGGTGGCTGCGGCGGAGTTCCGAGGGTCTGAGACACGGCGCAAGGTGGCCACCATCATCCTGCGCTGCTTTGTGCAGACCGAGGGCGGCGGCCCTGATCGCAAGACTCGCGACCGGGACCTGTTCGCCACAGCAGCAGGCAAGTTCTCAGCCGAGGAGTTGCAAAGCGTGTACCTGGCCCACCTCATCAACACGACTCCCATCTTGCAGACGATCACCGGGCAGATGGCCAAGCGCTACGATCTGGGCGATGAGATTCGGAGCACCGACTTCCTGCACCGTATCTACGAGCAGTATGGTCAACGAGGGGTAGTCACCAACTGCGTGCGCCACTTCCTGCGTACGCTTTCCTGGTTTGGCTGCCTGGAGCGCTTGGCCCCCAACCTCTACCGCTTCAAAACTCGGTTGCCCATAACGGAGCAGACCTTTCCGCTTTTGGTCTACTCCTGGTTGCAAAGTGGCCTGGGCAGCTATCAGATCACCCCATCCGAGTTTGGCGAGCAGCCAGCCCTCTACTTCCTTGACGCGGCTGGGTTGCCCGGCCACTTTCAGCAGTCTAATAGCGTGTTCTGGGCAGTCGAGAAGCGTTTGGGTGTGGATCGAGTGACCTTGAAGTATACACGGATCGAATCTTTCGAAGAGGCGCTCTTGAGCTACCTGCATTGGTCAGATGGTCGGATGGTCTAATCGTCCTTAGTCAAGTGGTCTGTTCGGTTTTCCGACCACCTGACCATCTGACCCGGGACCACCTGACCGAGGACCACCTGACCATCTGACCCAGGGACTATCTGACCAAGGGCCACCTGACCAAAGACCACCTGACCAAAGACCACTTGACCAATTGACAAGAATCTATCCTTCTGCTATACTGTCTATCAGAAAGACAGAGCGTCAAGAGGTACATCATGTCTGATACGATAACAGTACGGATGGCCCAGCGGGGAGTGGTGACTCTACCTAAGGTCCTTCGCGAGAACTATAACTTGCAGCCCAGCGACAGTTTCACCCTGCTTGATCTGGGCGGGGTATTCGTCCTCTATCCGCGCCATTCAGAGATTGATTCCCTGGCCGACCGCCTTACTCGGGCCCTCACTGAACGAGGCGAAACGCTAGAGACAATGTTGCGAGCGCTACGCGAGGAGCGCGAGCGGTATGCCAGCCAAGATTAGCGTGTTTCTTGACACCAGCGCCCTGTTTGCCGGCATTTGGTCAGCCACGGGAGGAGGTCGCATGATCTTGAAACTGGGCGAGGCCGGGGCCATCCGGCTGCTGGTCAGCCCCCAGGTGCTCGACGAGATTGAGAGCGCACTGCGCCGCAAAGCTCCCGACATGCACTGCAAATGGTCTGATGGTCCCTGGTCCTTAGTCAAGTGGTCAAGGAGATCACGATGAAGATCGAACGATTTGAGGATATCGAAGGATGGCAGGAAGCCAGGGTGTTGGCCCAGATGGTCTACGAAGTGTCTAGCAAAGGCCAGTTCGCCAGGGACTTTCGGCTGCGGAGGCAGATTGAGGATGCGGCAGCCTCAGTGATGGCCAATATCGCTGAGGGGTTCGATGCGGGTTCGGACGCGGAGTTCATCAGGTTCTTGGGCTACGCCCGACGTTCGGCCAGCGAGGTGCAGTCGCATCTATACATCGCGTTAGACCGAGACTATGTAGCAGAGGAGAACTTCGACGCAATCTACCAGAAAGCGGTACAAGCAAAGAAACTGATCAACGGCTTCATCCGCTACCTGCGCCAGAGCTAGTGGTCTAATGGTCTTTGGTCCTTAGTCTGATGGTCAAATAGTCTCTTGTTTTCGAGGCACTCAACTATCCGATCCGGGACTATCTAACCAAGGACCACCTGATGAAGGACTACTCGACCAAGAACCACCTGACCAAGAACCATCCGACCAAGAACCACCTGACCAAGAACCACCTGACCACCTGACCAAGAACCACCTGACCAAGGACCACCCGACCACCTGACCAAGAACCACCCAACCACCCGACCAACGACCACCTGACCAAACTGGATTTGACAATGTGAGCCTTTTGCTGTATAATGACCGTCGGTCAGTAAATGACCGCAGGTTTGCAGCAGGAAGGCCAGGGAATGACGACCGCGCAGCGACGCGCTCGCGAGAAGGCAAGAAGGCAGCAGGAAATCTTAGAAGCCGCCAAGGAGGTCTTCTTTGAGAAAGGCATCCATCGGGCAACGGTGGATGACGTGGCCGCCCAGGCCGAAGTTAGCAAGGGAACAGTATATCTCTACTTTCAGAGCAAGGAGTCTATCCTTGCTCATTTGCTTCTAGAGGGCCTGTCCATGCTGCTGTCTCAACTGGAAGCTGCTTACGCACCTAACGAGCCGCTCCCCCCCGAGAAACGCCTCCGCCAATTAGTAGAAGCGTATTGGCAATTCGCCCAGACTTATCCTGACTATTTCCGTCTGTTGCTGGCCCTGGACCGAGGGCGTTTCCGGGAAAGGGTATCGGCAGAGATGTATCATGAAGTCCTGGCGGAAAGCACAAGGGGATTAGAACTGGTGGCAATGGCTATCCGGCGAGGGACGGAGGAAGGCGTGTTCACCGCTGAGGCCCCTTTGTTGGCCGCTGGCGTGCTGTGGGGGGCCCTCAACGGGGCCCTCACTCTGATGGCCAACCCTGTCCGGCAGGAGATGCTGTCCGTAGAGGCCAAAGCGGTGTTCGATGAAACTTTCGAGCTTTTCCTGCGCGGTTTACAAGCTGGTAGTCGCTAATCTCCGTAGATCACAGTCGCTCGCGGCGGATTGCCAAATCCGCCGCCAAACCGCTGGATCTGGCGATCCAGCGGGAGCAAATTGTGATGTACTGAATCTGGGAACGAGGAGGAAAACATGAAAGAAGTGATCATCGTCGGGGGAGTGCGCACCCCCATCGGCAGCCACGGCGGAGCCTTCAGAGACTTGACCGCTCAAGAACTGGCCGCTATCGTGATGGAAGAGGTCATCAAGCGCACGGAGCTTGACCCCAACCTCATTGGCGACGTCATCTTCGGCTGCATCGGCCAGTACTCCGAGGCGCCGAACATCGCCCGCGTGGCAGCGCTGATGGCCGGTATTCCCACCCACGTGCCCGGCTACACCGTGCAGCGCAACTGCGTGGCCAGCATGCAAGCCATCACCTGCGCTTACCAGGCCGTTCAGGCCGGCGATGGAGAAGTCTTTCTGGTAGGAGGCACGGAGAGCATGAGCACCGCCCCCTATACAGTGCGCGGGGCACGGTGGGGGCTCAAGCTGCGCCACGGCCAGTTCACCGATACCCTGTGGGAGGGCCTGACCGATCCGGTCTGCGACATGATCATGGGCTACACGGCAGAAAACCTGGCCCTGATGTACGGCATCAGCCGCGAGGAACAGGACAAATTCGCAGTGGAAAGCCACAAGAAAGCCTTCCGCGCCACCAGGATGGGCAGGTTCGACGATGAGATCGTTCCGGTGCGGGTCTCCAAGAAGGTGGCCGGCCAGGAGGTAGCCTACGAGAACATCGTCCACGACGAGTGCATCAACCCGGCGCTTTCGATTCAGAAGGCCGCTCTCTATCCCACTGTGTTCAGGAAGGGCGGGTCCGTCACCCCCGCCAACGCCTGTCCTATCTCAGACGGCGCGGCGGCGATGATCGTGATGACCGAGGAGAAGGCCCAAGCGCTGGGTTACGAACCCCTGGCCTATATCCGCAGCTACGCCTACGCTGCCGTGCCGCCGGAGGTCATGGGCATCGGCCCCACCAAGGCCGTTCCCGAAGCCCTGAAGAAGGCGGGCCTGAAGCTGACCGACATTGACCTCATTGAACTCAACGAGGCTTTCGCCGCCCAAGCCCTGGCCGTGGGCATGGAACTGGAGAAGGACGGCTGGGACTGGGAGAGGGTCAACGTCAACGGCGGGGCCATCGCCCTGGGCCATCCCGTGGGCTGCACCGGCACGCGCATCGTGGTCACTTTGCTCAACGAGATGATCAAGCGCGACGTACCCCTCGGCCTGGCCACAGCCTGCGTGGGCGGCGGGATGGGCGGCGCGATGATTATTGAGAGAAAGTAAAACGTAAAACGTAAAACGTGAAACGTAAAACGTGAAACGTGAAACGTGAAACGTGAGGTGAAGCTCTCGTTTGATGATCTACGCAATATGGAGGAAAACGCATGGCTGATACAGCATTGTACAAGGACAAAGAGACCCGTCAGGCGTTCATCGCCAAGGGCAAGGAGATTTTCGAGAAGATCAAGAGTGAGCTAGAAGGCCAGGAAGGGATAGTGGCTATCGAGCCTGAGAGCGGGGAGTACTTCGTGGGCCAAACGCTGGGAGCTGCCAACGATGCCGCTTTTGCCAAGCACCCAGATGCCTGGGCGTATTTCGTGCGCATCAACGAACCCCAAGCAGCCATACCCTTGAAGACCTGGTAGTAGCGTGAAATGTGAAGACGTGAAATGTGATCGCATATCACGTTTCACGCATCACGTTTCACGGCCCACAACAGCCACATGTAGCAGCAATTAGAGAGGGCGAATTGCCCCAGAGATTCACTGAGGAGGAAGGAAATGTACATTTTCAAAGCAGGAGTTGTCGGCGCGGGGTTTATGGGTGGTGAGATCGCTCAGGTCATCACCTACGCGGGCCTGCCGGTGGTGATGAAGGACATTGACCAGGAGATGCTGGACAAGGCCATGGAGACCATCCGGGACATCTACCAGCGGCGAGTTGACAAAGGGAAGATGTCCCCCACCGCCATGCAGGAAAAGATGGACCTGGTCATACCCACCCTAGACTACGATGAGTTCGCCGATGTGGACATCGTCATCGAGGCGGTGCCGGAGATCATGAAGATCAAGCAACAGGTCTTCGCTGAGCTGGATGAGGTTTGCCCGCCGGAGACCATCTTCGCCTCCAACACCTCGGCGCTGTCCATCGCGGAGATGGGCACAGCCACCCAGCGCCCCCACAAGGTGATCGGGATGCACTTCTTCAGCCCGGCCCACATCATGAAGCTGGTGGAGGTCATCCCCAGTCCGGAGACGGATCAGGAGACCGTGAACGATGTAGTGCGCTTCACGGAAGAGCTGCGCAAGATCCCCGTGGTGGTCAAAGAGTGCCCTGGCTTCCTGGTCAACCGCTTGCTGATGCCCTATCTCAACGAAGCGGTGCTTTGCCTGCAGGAAGGGGCGGCCACAGCAGCCAAAATGGACGAGGCTATGACGGACTTCGGCTGGCCCATGGGCCCCTTCACTCTGATGGACATGATCGGCATTGATGTCTGCTACGACGTAGGCAAGTACCTCTTCTCCAAGTACGGCGACCGCATGACGCCGGCGGTGCTCTTCGAGAAGCTCCACGAATCTGGCCGCCACGGCGAGAAGGCCGGGGCCGGCTTCTACGGCTACGGCGAGGAAACCGACAGGCCGGTCAAAGAGATGATCAAGGAGCTGCAGGAGTCGGGCCAGGCGCTCCCCGGCACCGACTTCAGCGTGGACCGGCTGATGATGCCCATAGTCAATGAAGCCGCTATGTGCCTGGAGGAGGACATCGCCAACGTCAACGACGTGGACATGGCCTGCATTGCCGGCCTCGGCATGATGGTGGGCGACCAGCGGATGGGCCCCCTGGAGTACGCCGACGGAGTGGGCCTGGACGTCGTGGTGCAGAAGCTGGAGAAGCTAGAAAAGGAACACGGCCCTCGCTTCCACCCCGTGGACTTGCTGTACCAGAAGGTGAAGGCTGGCGAGCTGGGGAAGAAGATGGGGCGAGGGTTCATGGAGTGGACAGTCTGATAGAAAGGAGTCACCAGTGGCCGAATATCAGTACGTGAAAGTCTCAGTTGAAGACCGCATCGCCACCCTGACCATTGACCACCCGCCGGCCAATGCGTTCAACAAGCAGGTCGTAGAAGAACTTGGTTCGGCTTTTGAGGAGCTGACGGCCAACGATGAGGTGAAGGCCATCATCATCACTGGCGCGGGGCAGTTCTTCATCGCCGGGGCGGACATCAACGAGATCTATGCCGTCAAGGACAAGCCCCAGGAGGCAGAGGCCTTCATCCGTCTGGGGAAGGAGGTCTTTGACAAGGTCGAGGCCTCGGAGAAGCCGGTCATCGCCGCCATGAACGGTCGCTTCGCCCTGGGCGGTGGCCTGGAACTGGCTATGGCCTGCCACATCCGCCTGGCGGAGGACGGGCTGCGCATGGGCCAGCCAGAGATCAACCTGGGGATCATCCCCGGCTGGGGCGGCACTCAGCGCCTGCCGCGCATCGTGGGCAAGGGCAAGGCCCTGGAGATGATGCTCAGCGGCGACCCCATCACCGCCCAGGAAGCCTACCGCATCGGTCTGGTGGACAAAGTAGTGCCCACGGGCCGGGTGCTCAAAGAGGCCACGGGCCTCGCCAAGCGCATCATCTCCAAGAGCGCACTGCCCATCGCAGCCATCATTGGGGCCGTGAACGAGGGCCTGGAAAAAGACCTCCAGGGCGGGCTCGAGGTCGAGACCATGCAGTTCGTGGCCCTACAGGGCAGCGAGGACATGACGGAAGGGCTCATGGCCTTCCTCGAGAAGCGCAAGCCGGAATTCAAGGACAAGTAGCTCGACCTGTCATTGCGAGGCGCGCTGTTTGCGCCGAAGCAATCCCCCTCCCTGTTGCCAGGAGATTGCTTCGCTATGCTCGCAATGACAAACATAACGTAGCAAGGTAAGGGACGGGCTACATCGCATCCATTTATCTCACGTCCCTTCCTCGGGGGCCAGGCGTCCTTGCCATCGTCGTTGGATCGTCTCAGCCACGGCGGGGGCGCCTGCCCCTCTTAATCCCCTCCTTGCTTGCCGCCAGGGCAGGCAGCACCGGTGATACAATAAAATAACCACTACTCGATAAGTTGGACAATGGCGTCCAAAGATCGAGACGGGTACCCAACAAACAGCCAGCCAACTCTATGGCTCCTCACCGCGTGCTGCCACCCTGGCGGCCCGAATTGCTCAAGGCCACCCAACAAGTGTGGGAGGACAAATCATGGACTTTGCATTCAACGAAGAACAACGAATGTTCCAGAGGATGTTCCGCGATTTCGTCACCAACGAGATTGCCCCCTTGGCTGAGGAAATAGACGATCAAGAAAAGCTGCCGCTGGGAATACTGGAAAAAGCAGCCATGCAGGGCTTCCTGGGGGCTCTGCTCCCGGAGGAGTTCGGAGGGGCAGCTCTGGATGCGATCAGTTATTGCTTGCTGCTGGAGGAGCTTGCCAGGGCCTGCACATCCACAGCCATGACCATCAGCGTTCACAACAGCCTGGTGGCAAAAACCATCCTGGACAACGGCACCAACAAGCAAAGGGGCAAACACCTTGAACCGATGGCTTTGGGGGAGAAGATAGGTTCCTTCGCTCTGACCGAACCGGCCGCCGGTTCCGATGTCACCGCTCTGGAGACCAGAGCCAGCCGCAATGGCGAAGACTACATCCTCAACGGCTGTAAGGTCTGGGCCTCCAATGGCGAGATTGCCGACATCTTCCTGGTCTTCGCCGTGACCGACCCTGAGGCAGGGGCGGCCGAGGGGATCAGTGCTTTCATAGTAGAAAGAGACACGCCCGGCTTCAAAGTGGGCTACCGCGAGCCGACGATGGGCCTGAGGGGCCTCACCTGCAACACCCTCTACTTCGATGACTGTCGGGTGCCTGCGGAAAACCTCCTGGGCGGGGAAGGTGAGGGGCTCAAGATCGCCGTGAAAGCTCTGGACTTCGCTCGCCTGAGCCTGTCCGCTATCTGCCTGGGCGGGGCCCAGGCAGCGCTGGAGGCCGGCGTCCAGTTCTCCATTGAGCACGAAGAGTTTGGCGGACCCATTGCCCTGAAGCAAGCCATCCAGAACTTCATCGCCGACACTGCGGCCGAGATCGAGGCCCTGCGCTATCTGGTTTATCACACCGCCTGGCTGGCCGACCGGGGAGATGCCTATACCCGCGATGCGTCCATGGCCAAGCTCATTGGCTCTGAGGTGGCCATGCGGGCCGCTAACAAGATGCTGCAGGTGCACGGCGGCTTTGGCTACATGAGGGAATACGCCATTGAGCGCATGTACCGCGATTTCCGCGCCCTGCGCATCATGCAGGGAACCAGCGAGATACAGCGGTTTGTCATCGCCAGAGACATTCTCAAAGAAAAGGGAGTTCAAATCGAGCCATAGATCAGCGTCCCAGCGTCGTAGCGGCATAGCGCCTTAGCGAGAGGATATTAAGACGCTGTGACGCTAAGACGCTAAGACGCCAAGGAGGATGAGGTTATGGATTTTTCCTTTCCCAAGGAATACCATCTATTCCGCCGCATGGTGCGCGATTTCGTCGAAAATGAGTTGCGCCCTTTGGCCGAGGAGATAGACCGTGAACACTACGTTCCCTTCGAAGCCATCGTCAAGGCAGGTAAGCTGGGACTAATGGGCGTGCCCTTCCCGCAGAAATACGGCGGGACTGGAGCGGGCGAGACCGGCTACTGCATCTTCATGGAGGAGATCAACAAGGTCTGTCCCTCACTGGCCGCGGTCATCGGTGCGCACACCAGCATCGGATCCATGGCCATCTACCTGGACGGCACAGAGGAGCAAAAGCGGAAGTATCTGGTCCCCCTGGCCAGGGGTGAGAAGGTCGCCGCCTTCGCTCTCACTGAGCCCGAGGCCGGGAGCGACGCCGCAGCCATCAAGACCAGGGCCGTGCGCGACGGCGATGACTATGTCCTCAATGGCACCAAGACCTTCATCACTAACGGTGCCCACGCCGACATTATGAGCGTCATGGCGGTCACCGATCCCTCTCTCGGGCCCCGGGGCGGGGTAACGGCCTTTATCGTAGAGAAGGAATTCCCCGGCTTCAAGGTAGGCACCTCGGAGGACAAGATGGGCATTCGGGGCAGCAATACGGCCGAGCTGATCTTCGAGGACTGCCGAGTGCCCAAGGAGAACGTGTTGGGTCAGTTCGGGGCCGGCTTTGTCACCTTCATGAAGAGTCTGGACATGGGACGTATTAGCCTGGGGGCTGCCTGTCTGGGAGGGGCCGACGCCTGCCTGGAGGGCAGCATCCAGTGGGCGAAGACTCGCCAGCAATTCGGCGTGCCTATCGCCGAGAAGCAATCGGTTCATTTCATGATCGCCGACATGGCCACCGAGATCGAGGCGCTCCGCTCTCTAGTTTATCGTACCGCCTGGATGGTGGATACCGGCCAGCCCTTCAGTAAGGAAGCGGCCATGTGCAAGGTCTACGGCTCGGAGGTGATCCATCGCTGCATTGATAGCACCCTCCAGATCCATGGCGCGCTAGGCTACAGTCGGGATTTCTGGGTGGAACGCGCCTTCCGCGACCAACGCATCACCGAGATTTTTGAGGGCACTAGCGAGATACAGCGCATCGTCATCGCCACCCACCTCTTCCGACCAGAGGGATTGCGCATCGGCGCATGAATCAAGGGAGCAAAGAACAAGGGAGCAGAGAACAAGGGAGCAAGAGAGCAAGGAGCAAGGGAGCAAAGGAGCAATGGAGGGGACAGGTCAAGAGGATGCACGAGGCTACGAAGGTACAGGCATTTATCAACTAGGGAAGCGGCTGGCCGTAGAGATACATCGGATGACACTGGATGAATTGCCAAAGTTCGAGATGTACGAAGAGGGCAGACAGATTCGCCGTTCGGCAAAGTCCATCGTCTCCAACTTCGTCGAGGGCTATGGCATGAAGAACTACAAAGGCGATCTCATCCGCTATCTGACCTATGCTCTGGCCTCTTGTGACGAAACAAAAGCTCATCTCGAAATGCTACATGAAACCAAGGCGCTCAGCAAGGAGCGTTTCGTCCAGTTCTACAACCAGTACCGCAAACTCGGCGCTATGATCTACAACTACCGCGAAGCCGCCTTCCAAGACCGCGTCTAACCCTTGCGACCCTGCGACCTTGTAAATGGAGGAATGAACCATGCGCGTAATCGTCACCATAAAACAGATTCTTGACCCCGCCGGCTTCGTGGTCCATCGCCGAATGGAGCGGGTTTTCGTCAACGTAGAGAACTACATCATCAACCCCAACGACAAGACCGCCCTGGAGGAGGCTTTACGGCTAAAAGATGCCTATGGCGCCGAGGTCATCGCCCTCAGCCTGGGGGAGCCCAGGGTTGATGACTCGCTGCGAGAAGCTCTGGCCATGGGAGCTGACCAGGCGTTTCTTCTCACCGATGAGGCATTTGCCAAGGCCGATGCTGCTGCCGTGGCCTTGATCCTGGGCAAGGCCATCGAGAAAATCGGCGACTACGACCTTATCCTGACTGGCCAACGAGCCCTGGATACCGGCGCTAGCCAGATAGGCCCCCGTCTGGCTGAGTACCTGGGCCTGCCGCAGGTGCTGGAAGTCCGCGAGGTGTCCGGCCTGGACAACGGGACATTGAGGGCCAAGCGCAACTGGAAGGAAGGATACGCCGAGGTAGAGGTCAGCCTGCCTGCGCTCCTCAGCATCGCTCCCCAGGCCAACCAGCCCCGCTATCCGCACGGGGCGCGCATCATGAACGCCTATCGGGAGTGGGAAGTCACCACGTGGGGCCTGGCCGATCTGGGCCTGACCGAAGAGGAGTTAAGTCCCGTGATCCACCTCCAGCGCGAGGCCTTTCCTCCAGAGCGAACACTGGGGGAGCTTATAACAGGAGAGCCTGCTGAGGCGGCGAAGGAACTGGCACAGGTCTTGAGAGAGGTTGGAGGTTAGAATGGACATGGAATACTGGGAACTTCTCACGGGCGAAGCCATCAAGGAAGAGGAGGAGATCGCTTATCGGGACATCTGGGTAGTGGCCGAGGTGGAGGATGGTGCTCTGACACCGGTCAGCCTGGAGATGATGGGCAAAGCGCGGGAGCTGGCCGCTGCCTTGGGTGCGTACGTCCACTCCGTCCTGCTGGGCGAGGGCCTGGAGGACCTGGCTCAGGAACTGATCCATCGCGGGGCCGATGGCGTCTATCTAGCCGACGATCCTCGCCTGGCTGAGTATCATCTAGAAACCTACGCCAAGGTGCTCAGTGACCTTCTCCAGGAGCAGAAACCAGAGATCATCCTCTTTGGGGCCACCGCATTGGGCCAGGAGTTGGCCCCTCGTCTGGCTCAACGCCTGGGGATGGGCCTGATCTCCGATTGCCTGGCCCTGTCCATTGACGAAACCGAGCGCGTCCTGTCGGCCAGGCACCCCGTCTACGACGGGGAGTACTTCCACGTCAGCACCTTCCTGGGGACCAAGCCCCAGATAGCGACGGTGCGTCCCGGCGCCTTCCGCCTTCCCTTTGCCGATGAGTACCGTTACGGCGACGTGGAGGAGGTCGCTGTCAATCTAGAGGGAGTCGAAGACAAGGTCAAGGTGCTGAGTGTATCCACTGAAGAAGCTCGACCCCAGGTGCCCCTATCCCAAGCCAGGGTCATCGTCGCCGGTGGGCGGGGCGTGGGGGACGCTGAGGGTTTCGCCCTGGTGGAAGAGCTAGCACGGACCCTTGGCGGCCAGGTGGCAGGCTCGCGGGGAGCGTTCGACGAGGGCTGGATCAGCGAAGAGCATCTAGTAGGACTGGGTGGCGCCACGGTTCGACCTGATCTTTATGTCGCCTGTGGGATCTCAGGAGACATTCACCACTATTTCGCCATGCAGGAGGCCAAGTTCGTGGTAGCCATCAACAAAAACCCCAACGCCCCCATTTTCAAGATAGCCGACATCGGCATCGTGGGCGATCCCAAAGAAGTGATCCCGCCGCTGCTCGCGGAGTTGAGAGCGGGGTAAGAACTCTCCCGTTGCTTGTCATTGCGAGTTTTCCATGGCGCGGCCCGCCATTCTAAAGGACAGAAACTGTGACTGTCATTGCGAGGAGGCGGTTTTTGCCGACGAAGCAATCTCCAATGCGGAGTTGGGGATTGCTTCGCAAACTGCGCTCGCAATGACAATCCAAGTTTCTGAGCAGGAGCGGAGCGACGAAGCAATCTCCAGCCCACGACGGAGGGGATTGCTTCGCTCCCTGCGGGCGCTCGCAATGACACGGCGGGCAGACAACAAACGGGTAGATGGGCAGAAGTTCCATCTACCCGTTTGCTTATCTAGTGGGAATGTGCTATCATACTGTCACCCCCGCGCTGGAGGCAAAGCATGAGAGAAGTCTTCGTGGTCGCTGCCACTCGTACCCCCTTTGGCCGCTTCGGCGGGATCCTGAAGGATCTGACGGCTGTGGAGCTGGGCGCGACAGCCATAAAAGAAGCGGTGTTGCGAGCTGGAGTCGAAGGGCTTGCCATCAACCGCGTCATCCTGGGCAACTGCATGGGAGCCGCTACCCTGGGCCAGGTGCCGGCCCGTCAGGCCGCCCTCAAAGCTGAACTCCCCGACAGTGTCCACACCATGTCCATCAACACGGCCTGCACCTCGGCCCTCCAGGCAGCCGGCCTGGGCTTGGCCATGATCGGCCACGGCGAAGCCGAGGTCATCGTCGCTGGCGGGATGGAGAGTATGAGCCAGGTGCCCTACACCTTGCCCCAGGCCCGTTGGGGGTATCGGCTGGGCCATGGGCAGATCGTGGATGCCCTCACCAATGCCCTCACCTGCCCCATCAGCGGGGTACACATGGGCGTCTTCGCCAGCCAGGTAGCCAAGGAGTACGGCATCGGCCGCGAGGAACAGGACCGCTGGGCGCTGAGGAGCCAGCAACGCTACCAGGCAGCCCAGGCAGAGGGCAAATTCGCCGACGAGATCGTGCCTGTCGAGGTCGAGACCCGCCAGGGCAAGGTCATAGTGAACGAAGACGAGCAGCCGCGGCCCGACACAACCTACGAGAAACTGACCGCCTTGCCACCAGCCTTCGAGCCCGAAGGGACGGTGACGGCGGGCAACGCGCCCGGCCTCAACGACGGAGCCGCAACCCTGGTGCTGATGTCCAGACAGGCGGCCAAGCTCCGGGGCCTGGAGCCGCTGGCGCGAATCGTTACCACGGCCACTGCTGCCGCTGCGCCACGGCTAATCAACGTGGTGCCCGCCCTGGCGGCCCAAAATGCCCTCCACCAAGCCGGCTTGACCGTGGATGACATTGACCTGTGGGAGATCAACGAGGCCTTCGCCGCCGTCACCCTGACCGCGATCAAGATACTGGGCGTGGACCCGGAACTGGTCAACGTCAACGGCGGTTCGGTAGCCATCGGCCACCCGGTGGGGGCTACGGGAGCACGCATCTTGATGGCCCTGATCTACGAGCTGCGCCGCCGGGGTGGTGGCATGGGCCTGGCGACCATCTGCGGGGCAGGGGCTCATGGGTATGCTATGATTGTGGAGGTAACTAGCTGATGGCGGATAGCCGATAGCGTATGTTAGGCGAAATGCCGTTTGAAAGACGAAGGAACCGTCCATGCGGCGCGTAAGAATAGCGATTGCATTTCTGATGTTGCTTTTGGTAGCATGTAGCCCTGCAACAATTTCAACGCCAACACTCGCGCCAACTGCTGTAGCATTGGCAACTGCTACTGTGACCAATACGCCAAAGCCGACCAATACTCCAATACCAACTGATACCCTAACGCCAACCGCGACGCTGACGCCAACTGATACTCCAAAGCCTACGGCGACGCGCACACCAATTCCTAGCCCTACACCTACTTTGCCTGGCTATCCACAAATACGCGACTTGGTCGCTGACAATGATGTGGTTGGCAATCCGAGTGTTCCTCGCGCTGACTGGAATTACGGCGACCCCAGTGTGCAGAATCTAGTTTTTGACTTCACTGACGCAGAAAAATATCTCGAGTTTTCTCGCATCCTTCATGGGCGCGAGGTCGTGGCATACATCCATCGTGATTTGGCTACGATGAAGACTATCTCTAGCGGAGGCCGTCCGCGCACACTTCCCACGCCTGAGCAGTTTGCTACGTTCATCTACAACACAGCAGATTACTTCTGGCACATCTTCGGTGGCGCGCCATTTGGACAACTTGTCGTCAAAATCCCAGTTGAAGATGTGGCACACGAGGGGCAGATAGTTGCTAGCGGTGAAAAGATGGGCTACTTGTTTGGCACGTATGGTGTTCCCACCCAGGGGGCAGAATACCTGTGGGAGAGTCCTGCACATGAGATGTTTCACTGCTGGAATCTGGTGTCTATCCGCCGTTCCGATAAGCAGATAGCCCGCTTTGGTGGGCGGTACTGGTTCGCGGAAGGCACTGCCGACTACTATGCCGTACGCGCCCAATACCACAGCATGCCTGACTGGGCTTTTAACCAAATCGAACAAGCCTGGAAAGAGTACTTGGATTTTCTCTCTGTCTACCCTTCTGACTTCGCCCTTGATAATCCACCTGAGAACCTACCCCGAGGCTACCGTATGGTCTATATGAAGGGACGGCTCGTCTCATACCTGCTAGACAGGGAAATCCGCACTCGCAGCAGTGGGGCGCGGAGCCTAGATGATGTAATGCGCTACCTTTACCAGCACTACAGCCTGGAGAATCCTTACACCACCCAAGATGTACTGATAGTCGTGAACGCCTTGACGGGAAGTGACTTTGGCTCATTCTTTTGTAGTTACATCTATGGAACTCAGCGACTTCCCCTAGACAGCGACAGTTTCAAGAAATTCAGATGAGTCATTCTCAACCATATGCATCGCGGTATGAGCAATAAGCACAGAACATTGAGCCTCCAAAGATATGGAAGAATAGACCAAACGCACTTCGCCTAACACGCGCACGCCGACCACGCCACGTACGCGGCTTTCTGGCATTGTCGGTTGGCACAGTTGGACGTTGGCTTCATTTCGCGCGGCGCGTCGGGCGTGGCGGCGTGCTGGAGCGTTATCTGCCATTCTCAAGGAGTTCGGGGTAAGATCATGTTAGGTCTACAGGACATCCTAGCCGCCCAGCGAAGTCTCAGCGGTTTGATCACCAGGACACCGCTGGAGTATTCGTTTCTCCTGAGTCAGCGGACTGGCTGCCAGGTCTACCTCAAGCTGGAGAACTGGCAGAAGACAGGTTCCTTCAAGGTGCGGGGAGCGGTTAACAAGGTCGCCTGCCTGACCGAGGAAGAGAAAGCCAGGGGACTGGTGACGGCTTCGGCGGGGAATCAC
>CAYUPJ010000005.1:6673-19725 GCA_964446635.1 uncultured Anaerolineae bacterium | reverse complement strand
AATCACGCCCTGGGTGTAGCCTACGCTGCCCGAGCCCTGGGCAACGTGCCGACGACCCTGTTTGTGCCGGTCAACGCTCCCGCTTCCAAACTGAAAAAGCTGGAGGAGTTTGATTGCCACGTTGTCCTCTCCGGAAACAGCTACGAGGAGGCTCATCGCGCCGCTGAGGAGTTCGGGAGACTCCACGGCGCTACCTACATCCACGCCTACGATGACCCCTGGACCATCGCCGGCCAGGGTACAGTAGGGCTGGAGGTGCTGGAAGACTTGCCTGAGGCTGAGGCCATCCTGGTACCGGTGGGAGGTGGTGGGCTAATCGCTGGGGTGGCTGTAGCCGCCAAAGCCATCAACCCTCAGGTGCGGGTCATCGGCGTGCAACCCGAGGCCTCGCCAGCGGCTTATCTCTCGCTGCGCGATGGCCACCCCTACGAGGAATACGATGCCGCCCCCACTATCGCCGATGGGCTGGCCGGGGGCTTTGGCCGCCTACCCTTCGAGATCGCCCATGGCCTCGTTGACGAAATCGTCCTGGTGAGCGAGGAGGAGATCCGCGCCGCTGTCTTCACCTTGCTGGAACTGGCCCAGCTTGTAGTGGAAGGCTCCGGCGCAGTGGGCATAGCCGCTTTGTTGGCCGGCCGGGTGAACCTGGCAGGGAGAAGAGCTGTGGTGATACTGACAGGAGCTAACATAGACGCGAGTCTTCTCTTTGAGATCATGGGCGAACATGCCGCGAAACGTAAAAAAAACGCCCACGTTTCACGCTTCACGTTTCACGCGCTTACCGGAGCAAGATGAAATTCTCCTACCACGGAGGTAAATAATGAAAATCTACATCTCCTGCGATATGGAAGGCATCTCGGGGGTAGTAGCTGGCAAGCAAACCGAGATGGACGGCGAGGAGTACAAGCGAGCGCAAAAGCTGATGACGGACGAACTGAACGCCGCCATCGAAGGGGCCTTGGACGGCGGGGCTACTGAGATCCTGGTCAACGACTCCCACGGCTCCATGCGCAACATCCTCATCGAGGAGCTGAACCCCAACGCCCAGCTCATCTCCGGCTCGCCCAAACCCCTCTCGATGATGCAAGGGATTGACGGTAGCTTCGACGCCGCCTTCCTTATTGGGTATCACGCTCAAGCGGGCACCGCCTACAGCGTGCTGGATCACACCTACTCCGGCATCGTCTACCAGGTGAGCCTGAACGGCCGCCCGCTGGGCGAGACGGGCCTCAACGCAGCCCTGGCCGGATACTTTGGCGTGCCAGTGGTTTTGGTGACCGGGGACAAGATGCTCATAGAAGAAGCCAAGGCTCTACTGGGGGCGGTGGAAGGGGTGGCTGTTAAAGAGAGCTATGGTCGCTACGCAGCCAGGTGCCTGGTACCCGAGGAAGCCCACAAGCTCATCCGTGAGGCGGCCCAAAGGGTGCTGTCGAAGGGAGGGAAGCCCTTCGTCGTCGAGCCGCCCATCACTCTGGCCATAGACTTCACCTCCAGCGCCCATCTGGACATGGCGGAGCTCATCCCTGGCAGCCGACGCAGCGGCGGGAGGCACATCGAGTACACCCACGATGACTTCCTCACCGTCTACCAGGTTTGGCGAGCCATGTTGACGTTGGCCCACGGCTAGATAGCGAACACCATGAACAAACCAACCGTCAGGCCCTATCCTTCGGCAAGGCTCAGGACAAGCCTGGGGCTTGCTACAGGGATCGTGGCTGTCTCCTTCGCCTCCATTTTCATTCGCCTGGCCGAAGCCCCATCCCTGGTCATCGCCGCCAGTCGGCTGACCATTGCCTCCCTGATCCTGGCCCCAGTGGCTTTCATCGAGTCCAGAGAGGAGCTGCGAGCCCTGACAAAGAGAGACCTACGCCTGGCTCTCCTCTCTGGCCTGTTCTTGAGCTTGCACTTCGCCACCTGGATCAGCTCCCTGGAGTACACCTCAGTGGCCAGCTCGGTGGTCTTTGTGGGCACCAGCCCCGTATTCGTGGGGCTGGCCTCCCATTTCCTGCTGAAGGAAAGGGTATCGCAAAAGATGTTCGTGGGGATAGCGATAGCCGTACTGGGGGGAATGATCATCGGCTATGGCGACTTCAGCCTGGGTGCAAGGGAACTCTTTGGCGATCTCCTGGCCATTGCGGGGGCAGTGACGGTGTCGGGATACCTACTGGTGGGGCGTAGGCTGCGCCCCCACCTATCCCTCCTCTCGTATATCTTTCTGGTATACTCCTCAGCGGCCGCCTTCCTGATCGTCCTATGTCTGGCCACGGGGTATACCTTCTCAGGCTACTCCAACCAGACCTATCTGATGTTCTTCCTGCTGGCTATCGTGCCCCAGATCATTGGCCATTCATCCTTCAACTGGGCCCTGAAGTACCTACCGGCCACCTTCGTGGGGGTAAGCATCCTGGGCGAGCCTATCGGCTCGACCATCCTGGCCTACTTTATCTTAAACGAGGTGCCCACCCTGGTCAAGATCGGCGGCGGCGTACTCATCCTGGCTGGTATCTATATCTCCTCTCGCGCCATGAGCGCGGCGGAGGCAAGAGGATAAGATCGTGATTATGTCGAAATCGCTGAAATACATCCTCTTCGACCTGGATGAGACCATCTATCCCAGCCAGTCGGGGCTGATGGCCGAGATTGGGGAGTTGATGGGTCGGTACATGGAAGAGCGGTTGGGGATGCCGCCGACCGAAGTGCTGGCACTGCGAGAGCATTACTACCGCACATACGGCACCACCATGCGGGGCCTGCAAATCCATCATGGACTAGACCCCGAAGATTATCTGGCCTACGTCCACAACGTCCCGCTAGAGGACTACATCGGCCCCAACGACGAGCTGGATAGGGTGCTCGACCAGATCGAGATAGAGAAGATCGTATTCACCAACGCCACGAAAGAGCATGCCTGGCGCGTGCTGAAGATCCTGAGCGTTGAGCGTCACTTCAGTCGCGTCATAGATGTGCGAGATTTGGGCTACGTGAGCAAGCCCGATCCAGAGGCCTACCAGCGCGTCCTGGAGATATTGGGCGTCGAGGGGAATGAGTGCCTCATCGTTGATGATAATGTTCGGAATCTTGCGCCGGCCAAAGGATTAGGGATGATCACTGTCCTCGTGAGCAATAAGAACGCAGCGCCTCGACAGGCCCAGTCCAAGGACGTAGACTTCGTCATTGATGAAGTGGCGGAGATTGGAGAGATCGTGCGGCGTTTGACTTCTGAGGAGCCATCAGGTGACAGATAAGATGATGAGCATGCACGAGGCCGTCAGGCTTGTCCAGCCTGGCGACACCCTGGCCCTGGGCGGGATGACCCTCTATCGGCGGCCGGTAGCCTTCGTGCGCGAGCTGATCCGCCAGGGCACGGACGATCTCACCCTGCTCGCTCTCACCGCTGGCTACGAGAGCGATCTGCTGGTGGGAGCAGGCCTGATCAAACGAGTGCGCACTTGCTACTTTGGGTTGGAGGTTTTCGGGCTGGCGCCCATGTTCACCAGGCTAGCCACGGCGGGAAAGGTCGAAGTCATCGAAGAAACAGAAGCCAGCATCGCCTTCGGGCTGCGGGCGGCTCTGGCCGGAGTGGACTTCATGCCCGGCCAGGGCTGGCGAGAGACGGACCTACTGCGAGTCCGACCCGACGTCCAGTTGGTGGATGACCCTTACAGCGAGCGGAGCTACGTGGCCTTCCCGGCCATCCATCCCGACGTGGCCGTCATCCACGCCCGCGCTGCCGACTGTTCAGGCAATGCCCTCTTGGGCGGCAACCTGGCCGTGGACTGGGAGTTATCCTTGGCTGCCGAGAAGACCATCGTCACCACCGAGGGCCTGGTAGAAGAACTGGAGGGACGCGCCGATATACTTGGCCTTTGTGTCAACGCTATCGTCGAAGCGCCGCATGGCGCTTACCCCACCTCCTGCTACCCCGATTACCCCTTGGCCAGCGAGGAGATTCTGAACTACGTCGAGGCTTGCGCTGCTGGCCGGTTCCAGGAATACTTGAGGGAATTCTTAGGTTGACCTGAGAAGAGAAATGGATATAATAGAGGCACTGAGGGATGAGTTAATGAGGCAACAAGGCAACGAGTTGACAATTGCCTCGTTACTCATTAACTCATTAACTAGTTACGTAATCTAGGAGGTGAAAGATGCTCTGGAATCCCACTTATTTCATCTTCATCGCGCCGGCTCTCTTGCTGATGCTCTTTGCTCAGTTCAAGGTGCAGGGGACGTACCGCAAGTATAGCCAGGTAGCCAACCGTTTGGGCATCAGCGGCCTGGAAGCGGCCCAACGACTCCTGCGGGCAAATGGGCTAACTCATATCCAGATCCAAGGCACTCGTGGTCAGCTCACCGATCACTACGACCCTCGCAGCAAGGAGTTGCGCCTGTCGGAGGGGGTGGCTCGCAGCGCATCGGTGGCTTCCCTGGGCATCGTGGCCCACGAGTGCGGCCACGCCGTCCAGGACAAAAGCGGCTATTTCCCTCTGCGACTGCGCGCTGGCCTGGTGCCCATGGTCAACGTCGGCGGCTATCTGGGCTACATCTTTTTCCTGGCAGGGATATTCCTGCAGATGACGGGGCTGGTCTGGTTAGGCGTCATCTTCTTCTCAGGAGGCGTCGTCTTCGCCCTGGCCACCCTGCCCGTGGAGCTTGACGCCAGCAGCCGGGCCATGCAGATGCTGAGGAGCACGGGGCTTGTTGGAGGCGAGGACGAGTTCAAGCAGGCCAAGAGCGTCCTCAACGCCGCAGCCTTAACCTACGTCGCAGCCCTGGCGATGGCGCTGTTCCAGCTCCTCTACTACATCTCCATCGCCGCGGGAATGTCCGGGCGGCGAAGGCGATAACATAGAGTAGTGCATCCGAGAGATTGGGAATTCTCCAGCTACGGCTATTACCTGCGAGATAGGGGCGAGGAGTGGCTGGCTGACTGCTGGGCACGGTATCCGGTGATTGATCACATATAAGGGGGGCGATCTCGGAGCCGCCTGAAGGCTCAACTCCAGCGCAAAGCCGTCTCCATCGCAGCGGAATGTCTGAGTGGCGAAGATGGTGACAGGTCGAGGGATAAGCAAGGAGCAAAAAGTGAAAGACAAGGTGCACAGCAAGGGCCGAGGATGCCTTGGCCATAGCCTATTAAGGTGCAACGCACTTCGAAAAGTGCGTTGCACCTTAGATGGAGGATAGCAAAATGAATTTCAGCCTGTTCGATTTGTTTTGGATCTTCATCATCATTTCCACTCTGCTTCCCGTGCTGCAGAAGAGGCTCGTGGAAACCAGTCGGCAGCGGGTGATGCGGCAACTGGAGAAGAAGCGCAGCTCGCGCCTCATCACCCTCATCCACCGCCAGGAAGTCCTTAGCTTCTTGGGAATAGGCTTCTCTCGCTACATTGACATCGAGGACTCGGAAGCGCTGCTCAGGGCCATCCGCCTGACCCCTGAGGACATGCCCATAGACATCATCCTGCACACCCCCGGCGGGTTGGTTCTGGCCGCTGAGCAGATCGCCCATGCTCTCATCCGCCACCAGGCTCCGGTCACTGTCTTTATCCCTCACTATGCCATGTCCGGCGGAACCCTCATCGCCCTGGCCGCCGATCAGATTGTGATGGACGAGAACGCCGTCTTAGGGCCTGTTGATCCCCAACTGGGGCGCTATCCTGCTAGCTCGATCCTGGCAGTGACCCAGATCAAGGACATCAACGAGACCGACGACGAAACCCTGATCCTGGCCGACATGGCCAAGAAGGCCGTCTCCCAAGTCAAGCAGACTGTGGTGGAAATCCTGATGGGCAACGGGATGGGGGAAGAGAAAGCAAAGGAGATCGCTGAGACGCTTAGCTCTGGCCACTGGACCCACGACTATCCCATCGGCGCCGAGAAAGCGCAAAAACTGGGCCTGCCCATTAAGCTGGATTTGCCAGATGAGGTGTGTCAGTTGATGCAGCTCTACCGTCAGGCTGGCCAGCGCCGTCCATCGGTGCAGTACATTCCCGTGCCCTACCGCCGGGAGGAACAACCACCATCAAAAGGGAAATAGCTCCCTCCTATTGTCGCATTGCGGCAAAAGCCGCACGTGGAGCAGCCTTTCCAGGCTGCTAGCAGGCTAGAAAGCCTGCCCCACGTGTCACTTTTGCCCTCATGCCTATTGTCATTGCGAGCCGAGCGAAGCAATCCCCAAGGTGCAATTGCTGACAACGGTGGAGATTGCTTCGTCACTCCGCTCCTCGCAATGACGCTAGGTCTGGAGTCTCACATTGTCAAGCTACTCAGCTATGAAACAGACCGCTAGTGATTACACCACCGATGAGCTGATCTGTGCCTGCATTGCCCGCCAGATCGAGGACGGCGAGGCGGTAGCCCAGGGCATTGCCACGCCGCTGGTGGCTGCCGGATACATCCTGGCTAAGCTGACCCACGCTCCCAACATCGTCTTCGCCTCGACCATCGGCAATGCTGTCTCCAGCGACTGGCGTCCCCTCTCCCTCTCCCGCATTGAGGAGACCTGGCTTAGACGAGCCCTACGGCTGCTGAGCTTTGCCGAGATCGGCGCTGAGTTCCTACCTACCCTGCAACCCAAGGAATTCTTCCGGCCAGCCCAGATAGATGCCCACGGCAACTTCAACAACGTGGTCATCGGCGACTACTACCAGCCGCACCTGCGACTACCCGGCTGCGGCGGCATAGCCGATGTGACCAATTATTCAGCGCGGATCTATCTCTATGTGCCCCGCCACGAGCGACGGGTCTTCGTGGAGAAGCTGGACTTCCGCAGCGGAGTCGGGCACCCCCCCTCTGTCCCCCCCGCCTGCGGGGGGGATGAAAGGGGGGGCATCACCAGCCCCGGCCCCCGTTACCTGGTGAGTGACCTGGGCCAGTTTGACTTTGCTCATGGACGGCTGCGGTTGACATCCTGCCACCCTGGTGTAACCGTCAAGGAAATCCAGACGCAGACCGGTTTCCCTCTGGAGATCGCATCTGACCTTGGGGAGACCATGCCTCCCACCGAGGAGGAGGTGTGGCTCCTGCGGGAGGAGATTGACCCGTTGGGCATGCGTAGGCTGGAGTGTCTCACGGGCCAGGCGCGTCGGCTTGCCCTGCGGGAGATCATCGAACAGGAGATGAGGAAAACCCTCAATTTTGCTCAGCCTGGATCGCCAGATCCAGGCCAAAAGCGGGGATTTGGCAATCCCCTCAGAGCAATTCTGGGGGAAAAAACAACGCTAAACATTTCGGCACCGCCGCCGAATAGAAACAAGGAGGTTCCACGATGACAACACAAAAGTCAGATTGGGACGGCCAGGTAACCACGAATTGGGATGAGCGCTTCGCCGAGCGGACTCAGAATATGATTAGCTCGATCATCCGGGACCTGCTGAAGCTGGCCCTGCAGCCGGATATCATCTCCTTCGCTGGAGGGATGCCTGCCGCCGAGCTATTCATGGTCAGGGAGTTCGAAGAAGCTTGTCACTACGTCCTGACCCACGATGGGGTGCGGGCTCTGCAGTACGGCACCACTGAGGGTTACCCCCCTCTAAAGCAATATCTGGTGGAGAAGATGCAGGAGTACGATGTACCCGCTGAACAAGAAAACATCCTTCTTGTCAATGGCTCCCAACAGGCCCTCGACCTGATCGGCAAGATTTTCATCAACCCCGGCGACCTCATTCTCACCGAGGGCCCCACCTACCTGGGAGCAATTCAATCCTGGAGGGCCTACCAGGCCCACTTCGTGACCGTCCCCCTCGACGAGGATGGGATCCGAACGGGCAAGCTGGAAGAAGTGCTGGAACGTCATTCTATTAAGTTCATCTACGTCTTGCCCAACTTCCACAACCCGGCTGGGGTGACCATGACCCTGGAGCGGCGGCTAAAGCTGGTGGAACTGGCCGCCAGGTACGGCGTGTTCATCGTGGAAGACGACCCCTACGGAGAGCTGCGTTTCGAGGGCGAGGATATCCCTCCCCTGGTAGTTTTGCACAAGGAGAACGTTCTCTACCTGAGCACCTTCTCCAAAACCCTCTCCCCCGGCATCCGCCTCGGCTGGATCGTTGCTCCCAGCAATATCATCGCCAAGCTCGTTCAGGCCAAGCAGGGCTCAGACCTGCACACCAGCACCTTCATCCAGATGGTGGCCCACGACATCTGTCAGCGGGGCATCCTCCGCCACCATGTGAAGGAGATCCGGAGGGTCTACAAGGAGCGCCGGGACGCGATGCTGGCCGCCATGGAGAAGCACTTCCCACCAGGCGTCACCTGGACCCGACCCCAAGGTGGCCTCTTTCTCTGGGTGCAATTGCCGGAGCACGTTGACACCTCGGAGTTCCTGAACGTAGCCCTGGAGGAGAAAGTGGCCTTCGTGCCCGGCCGAGTCTTCTACCCGGATGAGGATGGGAAAAACGCCATGCGGCTAACCTTCGCCACCGCCGGCCCGGAGAAGATCGAGGAGGGCATCCAGAGGCTGGGGCGGGCGTTGATGAGAGAGTTCGGTTAGTAAGTTTGTGGTCCGGAGTGCAGGCGCGAGCCTGCGGGGTTTCCCATCCGCCGACAAAGGGGACATCAGTATGAGCAAAGAGCTTATGGTCGAGGCCACATTGCGAGTCCGTTACGCCGAGACCGACGCCATGGGCATCGTCTACCACACCAATTACATCGTTTGGTTCGAGGTAGGACGCGGCGAATACATGCGCCAGCAGGGCGGCGACTACGCCCAACTGGAGGCCCAGGGCCACTACCTCCCCGTCATCGAAGTGCAAGCCCGCTACCTGGCCCCTGCCCGCTATGGGGACCTGATCAAAGTCAGAACCAGGGTCGAGGAAGTGCGGAGCCGCCAGGTGACCTTCGCCTACGAGGTCGTCATGGCCGAGACGGGCCAACTGTTGACCACCGGGTGGACGAAGCACGTCTGCGTGGATGGAGAAGGGGCGATCAGAACAATTCCTCAAGAGATAGGGGAGATGCTGAGGAGGAGCTGACGGTTGGTTGTTGGTCGTTGGTCATTGGTCATTGGAATACTTCTACTTCCAGGTTATTTGACCTTGCATCTTCCCCCTTGGGGAAAAACGAACAATGCTAAAACGACTTTTGGGCAATGCTTATTCCTCTCCCTGCTGCTAAGCGTTCTCATCGCTGGCTTCCTCGGCCTGGTGCTGGCCCAGGTGGGCGTTTTCTCTCTGGGCAGCCTCTTGCTAGCCCTGGTCGCCTACTCGGTTTTTTGCCTGGCTTTCATCGCCGCCAAGGGAGAGGGTTCGTCCCTTAGTCACCTCCCTATTCGTTTTGGCTGGGAAGAAGCAGTTGTGATCTTCCTGCTCTGCTTGTCATTATTGCTCTATGCTAAGCCCGCCGAGTACATTCTCGGCTGGCTGGACGCTGGCTGGTATGTGAACACAGGCGTTCACATCGCCAAGACGGGCTCCCTTACCGGTGAGAGCCCAACCTTCTCATCGTTGCCCCCACCGGCCAGGCCGCTGTTCTACAGCTCCTTTACATCGCTAAAGGAGATGTTCCCCTATTTCCCAGACACGGAATCGAGGGGAATCTACCTGTGGGCCTTTGCCGTGGCTGATCCAGACACGGGCGCGTTGACTGCCTATCATCCGCCTCTCTTCTCGATCTGGATAGCCATCTTCTATGCTATTGGGGGATTGAGATTTTGCCTGTACGCCACGCCCTTCTTCGGGGCTCTGAGCGTGCTTAGCGTGTATTTCGCCGGGAGAGTGATGTTCAACAGGAGAATCGGCTTGTTGGCAGCTAGTCTCCTCGCCGTCAACTTCACTCAGATCTATTTCTCTCGGGTGCCATTCTCGGAGATTCTGAGCCAGTGCTTATTCTTCAGCGGAATCTACGCCTTAACTACTTACATCATGGAGGATAAACCCTTGTACGCTGCTATTGCGGCGCTCTCCTTCGGTCAAGCAATCTTATGTCGGATCGAGGGCCTCATTGTCATCTTGCCTCTGATTCTATTCTTCGGATGTTGGATGATGTTGAAGAGGAGCTTGCCGAAACATTTCCCTTCTTTTGCCATCCCTTTTGGGTTGCTTCTCGTTGATGGAGTCGTTCTGGCTTTCACCTCAAGTAGGCCTTATGTAGAGCTGAACTCCTACGGCTTGTGGTTCAAGCTTCGGTCTCTCCTCCCCCAGTCGCCGGCCTTGCTGGCCATATCGGTCGTCTCACTGGGAGGCTTGATTGTGCTGATCATTCTGTTAGGGCTCTTACGCTGGAGGTCTAACCACAACACTTGGCTGAACCGAATCTATGAAGGACGTCATCTCATGACGACACTTTTCTCTCTAGTGATACTCATCATAGCTATATACGCTTACTTTATCCGTCCCTCCTCTGGGGCTCACAGTGGTGAGGGGGGGGCTTTTGCCCAGCTAGGATGGTTTGTCTCGCCCTTCGGCCTCTGGTTGGGCGTCTTCGGGCTGGTGGAGATGATCAGACGGGATCTGAACGAGAAAACGGCTTTTTTTCTGACCCTGGTTTTGATTCATGGCCTGGCCACTGTCTCTGTGCTGGCCATATCCGCTACGCCTTCCTACCTTTACCCCATCAGAAGGCAGATGCCCATTCTGATCCCCTCGTTGATCCTATTGGCCAGCTATGCGATATTGATTTGGAATAGGGGCAGAAAGCTTCTAAGAGCAACCCAACTTATCGCCATAGCCATCCTATTGATCAGTTTCCTGGCCTTGGATATGCCTTATGTGAACTACAGAGAGATGCCAAACACCATCGCCTTTAGCGAAGAACTGGCTGGTCATTTCAGCGAGCAGGATGTCGTAGTCTTCGAGGAACTATGGGATCAGGACTCCCGGGTGGGCCACTTTGCAGCACCGCTCTGGGCAATCTACGACAAGGAGGCGCTGTTGCTCTCCACGGCCAGTTGGGATGAGGAAGCTTTTTCGGGGGCCATAGGCCAGTGGCTAGATGATGGAAAGAGGGTCTATTTCGTAAGCCAATCGGATCCCCCTCCCCTTCCCCTGAAAGGACATAAGCTGATGCTTGTGGCTGAGGAAATGTGGCGTTCCTCCACCATGACCACGTTATCGGCTTTCCCTCCCAAGGTCTGGAAGTTTGAGATACCGTTTTACATTTATCAAATAGTGGAAGGAGAACCTCTATGACTAGACCGACTACCAAGCGGATCACCGCTATACTCACCAGACTACTGTATCTCACAGTGGCCTCTGTTCTCTTAGTAGCCCTTCTGACCACCTTTGAGCGCGGGATCCCCCCTGTTCTTGGCAATGGGCTGGCTGCTCCATCCCAAGCCACTCACCACACCGCTGCGGGCACCTGGACGACCTTCACCACTTCCAACTCAGGACTGGTGTCCAATTACGTCCTGTCCATGGCCACGGACGGTGCGGGGAACAAATGGTTCGGTACGAATCAGGGGGTCAGCAAGTTCGATGGAGTGAACTGGACGACCTACAACATGTCCAACTCTGGTCTGGTATTTAATCGGGTCAATGCCATCGCCATAGACGCCGGTGGCAACAAGTGGTTTGGCACCTCCAAAGGAGTAAGTAAGTTCGATGGGACGAACTGGACGAAGTATGACACCTCAAACTCCGGGTTGGCGTTTAACTATATCTCTTCCGTCGCTGTAGACCAAGCCGGGTGTATTTGGTTCGGCACCCGGGTGAGCGACGGGTATGGATACGGAGTGAGCAGGTTCTGCGCAGGGACCTGGACGACCTATAACACAGCAAACGGAGCGTTAAGGTCTGACTCCGTCAATGCCGTCGCCGCAGACCTCTCAGGCCATGTGTGGGTCGGTACCACTACTGGTGGAGTGAGCAGGTTCGACGGAATGAGTTGGATAACCTATCGGGTAGGCTCCGGGTTAGCCAGTGATCATGTCCGGGCCATCGCTGTAGACGGCGGAAATGTGAAGTGGTTTGGAGGATGCACCGACGGTTATAATGAGTGGTGTGACTTCTTGAACTGCGTAAATGCCGCAGTGAGCCGATTCGACGGCAGCTCCTGGATAGTCTATATCTCCACCTATAGCGGCCTCACAGGCACCGATATTAACGCCATAGCGATAGACTGGGAGGGGAACAAGTGGTTTGGCACCAAATGGTATGGGATTAACAAGTTCGATGGGAGCAATTGGACACTCTACAACACCTCCAACGTGCCAGAGTTGGAGAGTGATTTCATTACCTCCATAGCTGTGGACAACCAGGGCAACATTTGGTTCGGCACCTACGGCGGCGGGGTAAGCAAGTATGGCTATGAGACCCCTCCGCCCACGCCAACTGTTACGGCAACGCCCACAGATACACCGACGCGGACTCCAACACTCACGCCCACTGAAACAGCGACAAGAACACCAACAAATACGCTGACGCCAACTTCCACGCCCACACCCACCCAAACAGGCACGCCGGGGCCAACTGCCACTCCGACCCATACCGGATCGCCGACACCCACCGGCTCGCCAACCTCAACACCCACCATCACTCCTACACCTACCCCGAGCGGTACACCCACCGACACGCCAACGGTCACGAATACCCCGACGGTCACCCCCACTCCAACTGCTACGTCTACCCCGACCTTTACATCTACTCCCACCATCACACTTACGCCAACTCCCACAGATACTCCCAGGCCATGGGAATCTCAGATGTTCTTGCCTTATGTAATGAAGCACGGCCTGCCCTGCGGCTGGGACAAGCCAGATACGGAAGAGCCTGGCAATGACTTATGGAAGAGCACCAGTGTTCCCTACGGGTCGGGGCTCTTCACGAATCGAACCTTCTGGTCCCTCACCCAACCGGCAGACAAGAAAGGCAACGACCCCGACTGGTTCAAGTGGAGGGTGGACTGGACTGGCACCCACTGGTTATGGACACAGAACCTGGATCCCAGCAGCCTCCGCATTTGGCTGTTGATCTCTCAAGCCACCGGAGACTCCCTGATGCCAATAGCTTGGGGCGAATCCTACGGGTCAGGGCAACTTGGGGTTTGGCTAGAACAAGGTCAGGACTATTACGTTCTGGTCAGCAATCTCACCTCTTCACAGGTAGGCTGCTACA
>CAYUPJ010000005.1:0-6573 GCA_964446635.1 uncultured Anaerolineae bacterium | reverse complement strand
GCTTCAACTGCGTAATTTCATGTGTTACAGGGAACTGCAGCCCTTGGACTTCTCCGGCATTCACTTGGCCTGCCTGGCCGGGGACAACGGCCACGGTAAGTCAGCTCTGCTGGATGCTATGACCTGGGCGTTGTGGGGTAGGGCTCGCGCCAAACGCGATGACGAACTGATCCACCTGGGCCAGAGGGAGATGGAGGTGGATTTCGAGTTCGCCCTGGGCGAGAACCACTACCGGGTCATCCGCAAGCGGGATAGCCGTGGGCGAGGGCAGAGTTCCCTGGAACTGCAAGCACGAGATGGTGATCTGTTCCGTCCCCTCACCGAGCCCACCATGCGCCAGACACAGGCCCGCATCAACAGAATCCTGCGCATGGACTACGACACCTTCATCAACTCGGCCTTCCTCCTGCAGGGACGCGCCGACGAGTTCACCACCAAGCCCCCTGGTGAACGCAAGCGCATCCTCGGCGAAATCCTGGGCCTGTCCCTCTACGATCAATACGAGGAGCGAGCCAAGGAGCGGGCTAAAGCCAGGGAAACCGAGGCCGAACAAATCACCGCTCAGGTTCGGGAGATGGAGCGAGAGCTGGAACGAAGGCCAGAATACGAGCGGGCGCTAAAACAGGCTCAGGCTGACGCTGAGAATTTGAGCTCTACCTTGCGCGGGGCCGAGGAAGAGCTGCGCAGGCTGCGCGAAGAATGGAAGGAACTGAATCTCAAACGGGTTCAGATTGAGGAGCTTTCAGCCCGGCTGGCTCAGGGGGAGCGAGAGCTGGCTGAAATCGAACAGCAGATGGCGGCCTGCCAGGAGCGGCTAGCCGAGTATGAGGGGGTCATCAACGAGAAGGAATTCATCGAGCAGGGTTTCGCCGCCCTGACCGCCGCCCGCCAACTCCATGAGGCGCTGAACGAGAAGCTGTCGCAACTGGTGAAGCTGAACGAGCGCAAGAGCCAGTCGGAGGCCACCATCGCTGAAGCCAGGCACACCCTGACACTGGAGCAGCGCCTCTGTTCGGAGAAGGTGAGAGAGCTTTCGGCCCTGGCCCAAGAGTTGGAAGCACTGGAGACGGAGCTGACCAGGGCTCGGTCTGAACTGGAGCACCTGGGCCAGCTAGAGGGCGAACAGGAGGCCAAACAGCAGGAGATAGGGGAGTTATCCAACGAGAAAGCCAGCCTCAAAACGCGAAACGAGCAACTCAAGGACGAAATAGACGCCCTCAAAGAGAAAAACGAGCTTCTACACCGGGCCGAAGCCCACTGCCCACTGTGCGGCCAGGGGCTTTCGGAGGAGGACAGGGTCCGATTGGTGAAGGAATTCTCCTCGGAGATGGCAAAGAATGAGACCTTCTATCAGGCCAATCAAGCCAGGATCGAGGAGTTGACTGCCCGCAGCCGGGCCTTGGAACAGGAGATCCAGGCCCTCGGGCGGGAACTGTCGGCCAAGGTGACACACCAGAAGCAGGAGGCGACGCTGGAGAAGAGCCTGGCCGAGGCAAAAAGGGCCGCCGAGGAGTTAATCAAACAGCGGGAAAAGCTGGCGGAATTGGACGAGCGCTTGACGCAGGGAAAATACGCCGAGACCGAACAAGCCGAACTGGCAGAGCTCTGTTCACAAATCAAGAGGTTGGGCTACGATCCTGTGGCTCACCAGGAGGTACGACGAGACCTCGAAGTCCTCAGCCGCTTCGAGGAAGACAAGGCCAGGCTGAAAGCAGCTTTGGAACGGGTTGATGAAGAGCAGGCCAGTTTGGAGCGGTTGCGCAAGGGCCGGGCTCGCTGGGAAGAGACCTTGGCCGCCGACTTAGCCAAGAAAGAGGGGTTAGCCCAAGAGTTGACCCGGCTACCCGAAGTGGCCACACGATTAGAGGCAAAGGGCAAGGAAGTGGATGAACTACAGGGTAGTGAGGCTCGCGCCCGCCAGGTCTTGGGAGCAGCCAGACAGAAGCTGGACTACTGCGAATACTTGACCAAGGAGCGGGAGAAGAAGCTCAAGGAGAGACGCAAAGCAACCGAGGAAAAGGCCATCTACGACGAGTTGAGGCTGGCCTTTGGCAAGAAGGGCTTGCAGGCCATGATCATCGAGAGCGCCATCCCAGAGATCGAAGACGAGGCCAACAGGCTTTTGGCGCGGATGACCGACGGGCGCATGCACGTGCGCTTCGAGACCCAGCGCGAGACCCTCAAGGGGGACACCGTGGAGACGCTGGCCATCAACATCTCCGACGAGCTGGGCCCCCGCAGCTATGAGCTCTACAGTGGAGGAGAGAGTTTTCGGGTCAACTTCGCCATCCGCATCGCCCTTTCCAAACTGCTGGCCCGTCGCGCCGGAGCGAGGCTCCAGACTCTGGTCATTGACGAGGGCTTCGGCACCCAGGACGCTCAGGGGCGGGAGCGGCTGGTAGAAGCCATCCACTCCATCCAGGAGGATTTCGAGAAGATCCTGGTCATCACCCACATCGAGGAGCTAAAGGACGCCTTCCCTGTGCGCATTGATGTGTTCAAAACCCCCCAGGGCTCACAAGTGGCGATTAGCTGATGGCTCTATAGTCAATGCCATTGAGAATTGAGTACACAGTCAGGAGGCAGGAGACAAGATGCAGGAGGCAGGAGACAAGATGCAGGAGACAAGATGCAGGAGGCAAGAGGCAGGAGGCAAGAGGCAGTGGGTAGGAACCTTGCTTCTTGCATCTTGCCTGTTGTACTCTTTGTTTAATTTCTTCCTCAATCTGGAAGCAGAAAGCTTCTACTATGATGAGGTCGTCTACTCCTTGTCTGGATTGGAATATCTGAAGGGGGATTTCACCAGGAATTGGGAACACCCCTTCCTTGGGAAGTATCTCATGGGGCTTTCTTTACACCTGTTTGGCAAATCGGATTTCAGCGCTCGATTGCCTTCGGCGCTGTTTGGTTTCCTCACGGGTGTGGTCATATATCTCTTCGCCAAGGAGGTCACCAACTCCTGGTGTGGCTTGGTGGCGGTCTGTCTCTGGTCTACCTCTCCCATCGTGCTTTGGGTCTCCAGAAGGGCGCTTCTAGACGCGCCTTTTGTCTTCTTTTTTGCCCTAAGCTGGTATCTGTTCTGGCGATTCTTGCAAACAAAGAGCACAGGCCATGCCCTGCTGGGCGGCATCACCCTGGGCCTGGCTACGGCCACCAAGCTCGTCGGAGTGATCCTCGTTCCCATCCTGCTCCTATATCTGCTGTTCCCAGGCATCAGGGATAGGCGATTCCTAAGAGCAGCGGTGCTAGGCAAGCTAGGCTTAGCCTTGTCCATCGCCGTGTTGATTTTGCTCCTGACCTATGCGCCTGTCCTTGATCGCTTGGGTCCCATTTTTCGAGTAATGAATGAGCACTGGAAGTGGGAACAGAGCGTCGGGCACCGAGAGGTGGTGAACAATGTGATCTACGATAAGCAACCGTGGTGGACGTATCTGTACTGGTATTGGCGAGGCTATCCCCCCTATTTATTAAGCTATACTCCAGGTATGCTCATCCTGCTAGGGCTGGCCATCGGCCTCGCTCTCCTCCGCGGAGAAAATATTGAAGTGTTTCTCCTCCTCTCATTCCTCCTGCCCTTTTGCTACCTATCCTTTTACCTGAGCTACAAGATGTTTCGATACGCGGACATCTTAGAACCCCCTCTGGCGATGCTGGCAGCTTCGTTTATCTCCGCTGCTAGCTCATTTTTTGCCAAGTGGAAGAAGAGCCGTTATGCCTACGGGATACCGGTCCTTGCTCTCACCGCTGTGCTCATCCTGGCCATGATCCACAGCACGTGGAACATCCAGGCTGAGGAGGAAAATAGATACAAGGCCGTTGCCCATCATCTCTCGCCCACGATAACAGGAGACGAGACCATCTTTGTCTGGGGGTATACGAACGTCATGAGTTGGTATTTGGGCGAAGGGGTTGAAATCGCGGGGGGCTTTAATTCGAGCGGCTTCAGTGGAAATTACCACGAGGCGGACTACATCGTGGTAGACCCACTGATGGTGTCCAAATGGCCGGACGATCCGTTGGGGGCATATCTGGAAGACAACCAGGCGACATTTGCTGAGGAGACTGTGGGAGGGTTTGAGTTGTACGCCAGGCGTCCAGCACTTCGGCGGGGCTCAGTACAAGCCGAGAGCATCCAACAATGATGCACGAGGGTTCCGAGCAACCTGTCCCACCCGAAGTGTACGACGAAGAAACAGTTTTGAGCTTTGTTGGCGATGGTCAATACCATGACTTTATCGCCAGCAAAGGAGACAGGCTGCCACCGAGGATGGCCAGGGTCCTGCTGCTCATGAATCTAGAGCCAGGGACTTGTACTGAGCCCAGCCGAAGTATGCGGGTCTTGGACATGGGGTGTGGTCGGGGGGAGATCGTGCTCCATGTTGCCAGGCAAGGAGCAGAGGTGGTGGGGATAGACTATTCGGCGGCCTGCCTGAGGCTGACTCGTCGGACCCTTGAAGTCGCCTCCGAGAGAGAGCGAGACCGGGTGACCCTCGGCCATGCCGACGCAACGGCCCTCCCTTTTCGGGACGCGGTCTTCGAGCGAGTCCTCATGCTGGACATCGTCGAGCACCTGCGCGATGGGCAAGTGAGTCGCGCTCTTCGAGAAGCCTATCGCGTATTGAGCCCCAAGGGGTATCTGGTGCTCCACACCCTCCCCAACCGCTGGGCCCTGCAATATGGCTACCCTCTGTTTCGGCTTCTTTCACGGCGGCTTCCCAGCACGCCGCGTTCGGACGTGGAACGAAGCGTCCACATCAACGAGCAAGACATCCTCAGCCTGAAACGAGTCCTAGATGAGGCCGGCTTCGCCTTCGATATTTGGCTGGAGAACCTGACCCTGGATCAGGCCACCTGGCAGGACGAGAAGCGCTTTGAGATGAGAACAACCGATGTGCGCAGGGAAGCCTATCCTGTTCTGCGGAATCCTTTGGTAAGAGCAATGGCTTCCCTTTTGATGCACACCCCATTGAAACTGATCATCGCCAACGACCTATACGCCATCGCCTGGCGAGCCGATGGAGAGAAGCCAGTCATCTTGGAGAACCGTTGGCATTCTTCCTGGCTAGAGAAGGCTATTTGCATGGTTTCGTGAACCGCGAAGACGTGAATGGTATGCCACCAAGAACCGGCAGCGATTGGGTCTGCGCGATGTGGAGCCCGACATCCTGGGGCGGGCATACGAGTACCTGCTACGCAAGTTCGCCGAGGGCAAAGAGCACGGGCTACCCATCGCCACCGGCTGTCCGCCCAGGCCCGAAGACGTGGCCGCGTTGTTTTAGCAAAGAGGGGCTGGTCATGCATTGACCAGCCCCTCTTTTTTCGCAATCGTAACCACACTATGCGGACAATTCTGGTATGATGACTTCCATCACATCTTCCAAGCAGGTCTCGAAAGAAGGCTGCCTGTTCTCTCGCTGCCCGACATGTTTGTGATGAGGGAAGTTCTCGAGCTGTTTGTGATGGGGCGAGTCATCCCAACCAACCTTAAGCCGCTTGCCAGGGGCGAGCCAATAGTAGCTGTAGTGCACGAGTTTGTCGTCATCCCACTCCTCAGTTACCCTGAGATTCGTGTCATCTGAGAGGTAGATAATGATCTTAAGGTACTCATCTTCGATCTTGAGTGGGACGATTGCCTTGATGTACTCTCCGTACTTTGCGTAGATGTCGAGTACTCTTGCCTGCATCATCTCTCCAGTTCATGCCTTTTCGAGATGCTCGTCAATACATCGAGCGTGTTTTGCGTTTTCTCGCGCACCCTGGCCCAGTAATGCCATTCTATGTAATCCTCATGCATCTCGTAATCAGCATCCTCTGGCAACCCCTCGCTCTCCAATACGTCGAGGGTTGTTCCGTATTTGGCTTCGAACTCCCTCACGTTCTCCTGGGCCTGTGCGAGTCGTTTTTGCAGGTCTAACAGCCTGAAGGCAGTACCGATGTTGAAAATCTCCTCCTGATCTTCCTGTGGCAAGATTGAAAAAACATCGCTGACATTTGAAAGTGTAAGAGTTTTCGTGCTCACTCCGATTGCCTCCTTCTTCATCATAGCTCATCTAAATTCTATCACACAATACTTATTCTAGCAAGCTGGGAAAAAACGAAGAGAGGCTGGTCATACGTTGACCAGCTCCTCTTCTTGGTTCATCAGCAAGTTGAGCTGATGGTTATCGAGCCGCTTATAAAAGCTCAATACTCTCTCTGTCTGAGAAGCAATCTTAATAACTCCCATTCTTCCCAAAGAAGTTGCCGCTGTTCTTCCATAAGGTCAAACAACTGGGTGTTTAACCGTTCCAGCAACAAAACTACCTCTCGATAGCGGGTCAGCAGGCGGATCTCTTCGGCTTGCTGCCGTTTGCGTAAGCGGTAAGCTACCAGCGGTGGACGATTGAGACGAAGACGTTTCAGTGTGAAAGCGCCTACTGCCGTCAAGGGATGCAGCGTTCCGTCATCCAGTTCCAGAAAATGCTGAGATGCTGGCTCGCAGCGCGGATTCCACAGTAATGGATCGTCAGGCTTGGTCGGCCAATAATCAAGTTTGTACTGGTTGCAACGAGGGCAGCAGTAAAACAGATTCTC
>CAYUPJ010000004.1:0-49592 GCA_964446635.1 uncultured Anaerolineae bacterium | reverse complement strand
CCCTGGAAAATCTCGTCAGCCTCGCCCAGAATCGGGAGCGGCACAGTGATCCTGAAATTGCAGGCTGTGGCCTGTTCACCTGCTGTGGCGAGCGTCTGGCTGATGTAGCCCACCGAGCGACTGACGCCCAGGATCAAGTCCAGGCCCATCCGGATGTCGCGGACGCTGCCTTTCAGCATGGGTAGGATAGCAATCGTCCGGTTTATGAGGGCCTTGTTCACCGTCAATGTCGAGGTCTGGGCTGGCCGGCCTGGGTCACGGGGGTGCAATCCCTCGACCAGACCTGCCAACGCACGGTCCCGTATCTCGTACAAGACCGTGCGTGAAACACCGTACCAGTGAGCCAGTTCCGAAACCAGCCCCCACCTCCGCTCTGGGAGGGGAACCAGCATCTGCACCGCTACATCCGTGCGTTGCTTCAGAGTGAACTCGGGGACACGATACGCTGCCATGTCTAACCTCCCGCCAAAGTGTAAGTTGCAAGCATGGCTATTATCCCCGAATTGGCCGCTGTTGGCAAGCCTATGCGTTTGTTAAAGTGTCAACCTATTGTGAACCATCCCAATTCGTCCACTGTCAATTCAGCTACTTTTGTGCTCATGGTTAATTCCTACTAAAAGGGGTTGCAATGATTGCCTCTTTTCAGCCAGGTAGATTTCGCCGCACCGTCTGACTCATCTCCGCCATCAATGCCATTTTGCGCCAGGGAGGCATCTGCCGCAGCCGCTCGATCTGTATGCTTTCAATGTGAGGTGAAGTATCCACAGAAAACACAGTCACTATTATACCTCATGAAAATAGCGCCTGTATAGTATACCAGATTTGAGCTCGTTTGGCAACACCCAGAAAGCCACCTGCGCGGGTTGATGCAGGTGGCTTTCCTTCCACTCCGGCACGCCACAGGCACAACGGACCTCGTATCCACGAGATCACGATGCCTTCATAATCAACGGCAAAAACGAGCGGTGCACCGGCGATATGGGGGCGGGTTGTTTACCATGTCTACCAGACGGTTGAAGGCGGCGAACACTTCAGTGGAGGTGAAGTGGCAGTGGCCATAGCGGTCGGCCAGGGTCATCTGTTCTTTCGGATAGGCTCCTAGACAGAAATCGGGCGACCCCTCTGCAGAGAGGTCGCCCGCGTGGGACCCGGCTCAGTCCTCCTCAGTCTGGTATTTAAAGGAGACTTTCACCTTGGCGCGATAGGCGCGAACCTTGCCGTCCTCCAGGTGCATATCCAGCTCGACCACCTCGGCAATGCGAAGATCCCGCAAGCTCCTCGCCGCCGTCTCCACGGCATTCGCAGCAGCCTTCTCCCACGACTCGGTGCTGGTTCCAACCAGCTCGATCACCTTGTACACACTCTCCGACATGTCCCTCTCCTTTCTCCTGAGTTTATGCTAGGGATTGTGAGCAGAGCTATTGTACCACAAACCGATGTCTTGTCAAGGTCAGTGCTCAATGATCACTTCCACTTCACAGGGCTTGGGGTAGTTGCCTGTTTTGTCCACCACGACCAGACGGAACCTGTAAGTCCCGGCGGGAAGAGAGGAGGTATCCCAAACGCCCAGTAGGCCATCTGTCACCGTGTCCTTGAAGTACTGCACGAACGACCAGTCGGTCACCCCCTTGCTGCGAAACTCGAACTTGTAGTAGTCAAAATTGTCAATGTACGCCGAGCCCCTGATCTCCACGACTCCCTTCAGAACGGCGTTCGCCGTCGGATAGGTGAGCCTGGCCAGAGGATTGGGGCAATCGGACAAAACAACAAGTTCGGGCGTAACGGTGGAGGTAACCACAGGTGTCCCCGTGAGAGAGGGAGTAGCCGTGAGAGTGCTGGTTAGCGTTTGCGTGCTGGTTGACGGGACCGGCGTATCAGTGGAAAGCGAAACCGGCGTATTAGTGGAGATTGGTGGCAGGGTATAAGTGGGATAAGGCGTGTAGGTGGGATAGGGCGTGTACGTGGGCAGGGGCGGCTGGGTCACAAGCACGGTAACCTCAACGGGCACTGTGACCCTGACGATTTCCGGCGTTGGCCGGAGCTGACAAGCAGTCAGCAGTGTGGTGACAACTATGAGTAATGTGGCCTTCTTCATTCGTGCTCCTTCGTGCTCCTTCGTGCGTGTCCCCCCACGCTAACGTATGGTATGCGACCAATAAAGGCGACACTACCGTATGCAGTGCCGCCAGACGGCAGAGATACGATAGATTGTGATAGGCGCCCCTGGAGGGACTCGAACCCCCGGCCCACTGCTTAGAAGGCAGTTGCTCTATTCCACTGAGCTACAGGGGCACGTCCTCATTTTAACCCAGGCTGACGAGCTTGTCAAACTCACCAATCCTCCAACAATTTCTCCAACTCCCCCTCCGCCACAAAAGATTCAAAGGCCCCCAGAGACGGAAAAACTCGCGTCGAGAGGAACTTAACCACCCAGTTCTCACCCAGGGGCGAAATGGTGAGGATCGGCCTGCCGGCCCGGTAGGCCTGCCACATCTCCACGGCGGTGCCCATGCTGGCCTCGGGGAGATAGGCGATGAGCACGTCGGCCCGCGCAGCCTCCTCGGTCAGTTCCAGCATGGCTCGCCTGGCCTCCTCGGGTCCATAACTCAGGCCAGCATCCGGGTGCAGTTCGATAGGATCAACGATCTCGGCATCGGTGAAGCGGGCTTTAATGGCCGCCCCGATGGCCACACGATAGCTTTGATCGTGGATGCCTACATCGGTACGGGAACCCTGCATGATGCCAGCGATGAAGAACCTCAACGCCTAACTCCCAATCTCCAGAACTTCAACGGTGCCCGCTTCGGCATCCATGAACAGCATCTTGTGTCGCAGGAGCTGCCCCCGCCCCAAGAGGATCTTCATCACCTCCTGCACTTGCCAGGCAGCGACCATCATGGGCGTGGCAGCGGGACAACCCAATTGCACCTCAATGCCTTGCTGAGGCACGCTATCTTCGCCGTAGAGGGCTCGCAATCCCCCATCCCCAGGGAAAATGGTCATCACCTGACCCAGGTACCCGGCGATGGCTCCATGCACCATGGGAATGTCCATCTCCTGAGCCGCCTCCTGCAACATAAGGCGGGTGGGCAAACGATCGAGGGCATCCACTACCACCTCAGCCCCATCCAACAACCGGGGCAGGTTCTCCTCGGTGGCCTCCTCAGGATGGACGATGACCTCCACCGCGGCGTTGATCTGGGCGACCCGAGCCCGCGCCGCTTCGGCCTTCGAAAGGCCCAGACAAGCCTCGGCACTCAGAACCTGCCGGTTCAGGTTGTGATCAACAAACACATCACCATCCACAATGATCAGCCGGCCCACCCCCATGCGAGCCAACCCCTCGACTACACTTCCCCCCAACCCACCCAGGCCCACCACTGCTACCGTGGAACACAGCAGCCTGATCTGTCCTTCCCAGCTCACTGTGCCGAAGCTGCGCAGATAGCGCCGGGGCAAGACACGGGCTTCCAGGGCTGCTAGCTCCACCTCCCTGGGAGACATACCGAACTCGCTGGCCAAGGCCCGCACCTGTTCCAGGGCAATGACTTGTATGCCCGCCATGGCTTCGGCCGACTCCTGAATTCGCGCTGGCAGCGAGCGATCCATACTTAGCCTCACTTCGATACGGGCCTGATTCCCTTGTAGATCTGCCGGCCGCCCAAGGTACGCAGGATGGTCATTGGGGCGTACCTGCCCAGTATCTCGTGGAGTTCGGTGGCAGATAATGGCTCGTTGCCATTGGCCAGAAAGACGCGAAAGACGGCATCTGTTAAGGGGGTGTTCTCAGTGATAAAATCCGGCTTTTCGCTGCAGTGAGTGCGTATGGATTGCCAAAGAGCATCTACCCGTGTCACCTCGGCCGTGTCGAGGTCAATCCAATCAACCTCGGCGTTTCCACGGTGATTGGTGTATATCACCTTACATTCAGAGCACAGATGGCTCTGCAAGCAGACACGGAGGTCGCGCCCTTTCTCCCACCAATCGAAATCAATATGAAATTTGGTTTCCAGATCCGGTTTAATCCACCTAGCCATAGTCTAGACCTGTTGTGTGCTCAGCTATCCTCCCTTTAGAGCGTTTCCCGTTCGTAGATCCAGTAGCCATCGCCTACCGCCAAGAAGCAAGACGAGCTTGCCAAACCAGCGAGGATGGGCCCTGGCGGGCAGCGCTTCTGCACATTGATAGCGCTGTAGAGCGTCTTCACATGGACTGTGCCTTGGGGGTTGAGCTTGGCCAGCTCAGGAAAGACCTGGCGCATCAAGTCGGAGAGAGACATGCCGTCTTCCTCAGTTCGCACCCACAGGGAATCAATCTCGGCCGGGTAATCCTCGCCCACGATCATCAGATCGTCATAGTCGCAGCCGATAGACCTCATCTGCATGGTAAACGCCAGTTGCCCCCTCTCAACCGTAGCCACTCGAATCCATTCGCGTTTCTTGGGGCGGCGGAGGTAATCTACAACAACAGTCAGAGGATGAGCGGTTCTCTCCAACTGTATATAAGCTCCCACAGGTAGTTCGTTCTTCTCATACCAATCTTTGAGACCGTAGACATACTTGTGTTGGCGAACAACCCAGCCCATCATCTGCTTGCCCGTCCGCCCATCTATGAGGGTGATCATCATACGTTCGTTGTCACCCTGCGGAAAGAGACTTTCCGTCTTGCTGGTCAAAGGAATGGTCCCTACCCGACGGTGGGGATAGCTAAGGACGATGGTTACACTGGAAATCCCCTCCCCTCCGCCGGGAATGTCCAGTCCCGTCATCTCGTCGTCAATCTCCCTCTCCCAACGAAGCATCTCCTCGCCGAGACTCGCCCTGTCGTATAGTATTGGGGAGTAATGCAAACGCGGTGGCAGATGAAGGATCTCAGGAGGCTCCAGGCGCCGCAGGAACCACAGGCTCCGGTCATCATTGCCCACGTCATCAAAACGACCGTCCTGGGCTAAGGCGTGGTTGAGGGAGAAAACCTGAGCAGCCAGCGAGATCTCAGTCGGCAGGTCCAGCTCTCGTAACAATTCTTGAGCGGGAAGCGGCGTACCTTTCACGTCCAGCATGGCCTCAGCAATGTTCAGGTGTCCCTCATGGATCTCGGCTAACAGACCCTTCAGATACCACTCGTTGCGGAATCTCACGAACTCACTGCTGTGTTGCAAACGCTCCAGCAATTTGCCCTGAATATCTGCACCATACTGACTGTAGAGCTCAACCGGCGACAATAGTTCCTCGCCCTCCGATGACTCTCCTTCCTCGCGATTCAGTTTGTGAGGGTAATCGAGCTTGGAGGCAAACTCCCTTGTCTTATCCCCGCCCTCGAAACGCACTTGGATGACCTCGAAGTCACCATATTTGGGGTTGTTGCCCGGCCGCACACCAACTACAGAGCCCAAAACGTAGCCGAAAGCAGGAAAGACAACCGACTCTCCCACTTCGTAACCATCCTTCGGCTGAAAGGGAGTTCCTCTGGCCAGCTTCCTTTCAATGAGCGCTTCCTCCATCTCACAGCGCCTTCGAACAAGAGCCAAAGCGAGATCGTCAATGGCGCGCGGCCTGTTGTCATCCTCCAAGAACAATTCATACAGGTAATCGAGATCCCGGTCGTCAATGGCAAACTTCTGCCAATATGCCGGCGTCTGGGTCTCTTGTACGATCATTAACAAAAGTCCTCCCACGTTCTACAATATCGAACCTAATTATACCAGTTTTTCCTTATCTTGACAAATACACAACCGACTGGTAGGATTCAACGGACCGGCAGGATTTGTGGATCAAGCACTTGGACTGAGGGGAAATCCGCCAATCCTGCACATCCGTGTTCTTTGACTAATTCCGCAGATTGTGGCATACTTCTGGGTAGATCGAGCCCCAAGATAGGGAGGACACAATGCCAGTGTACAAAAAAAGCAACAGGCCCGGCCTGGTCACGGTTTACACCGCCTTCGGGCAACTCGAAGCTCAAGTCATCAAAACCAAACTGGAGAGCGCCGACATTCCTGCCTTGCTAGACTACGAGAGCGCCGGCGTCGTCTTGGGCATCACCGTGGACGGCCTGGGCGAGGTGCGAGTGATGGTTCCAGAAGCCCTGGCTCAAGAGGCACAAGAACTCCTCCGTCAACCTCCGGATTGGGAGCTAGAAGAAGAGGCAGACCAGGAGGAGTTTTGAGAACATCGAGAATTGTGCTTCTCGTGATCCTGATCGTGGTCACGATAGCTTTCTTCTACAAATTAGACGAATACAGAGCCTATCAGCATCGCATCCCACTAGGGGTCTCGCTGGCGAGCGTCCCTGTGGGAGGGAAATGGGAGGACGAGGCACTGGGACTCCTGGGAGAGGCGTTCTCCGAACCGGTCAAGCTGAGTTATCTGGACAATAGCCTTCTTCTCCATCCCCAGGACGTCGGCTTTCAGTTGAAGGCCGACAAGATGCTGGAGGAAGTCAACAAACTGAAGGCAGAGACCGGTTTCTGGCCGGGCTTCGTAAACTACGTTCTGAACCAAGAGCCCCAGCCAGTGGACATCCCCCTCCAGGCCAACCACGACGAGGGGCAGTTGAAGGATTTCCTGACAAGTATCGCCAAGGAGTACGACCATCCGCTGCAAGAACCCTATGTCAACGCCAGTACCCTGGCCTTGGTGACTGGTCGGCCGGAGCAGCGGCTGGACATTGAGGCCTCTCTACTGCTGGTCACTAGCGCGCTGAACTCGGCTACTGACCGTGAGGTGGATCTGGCGGTGAACCTGGGTCCGCCCCCGCGCGAACCTGGCCTGTGGATGATGGAACAGATGATCCAGGGCATCATGGCCGACTTCCCCGGCTTCTACAGTATCTATATCAAGGACCTGGCTACCGGCGAGGAGTTCGCCGACGACGCCGACGTGGCCTACGCCGGCATGAGCATCCTCAAAATCGCCATCATGGTGCAGGCCTACCGGTATCTGGATGCTCCACCCGACCTGGACACCACCAAGATCCTGAGCGAGACCATGACCCTCAGTGGGAACTTCACCGCCAATCTTCTACTGCGCTACACCATCGGCGACGGCGACGCCTACGAGGGCGTGCGTCGCTTGAACGAATCCCTGCGCTACCTGGGCCTGGTCAATACCTTCATGGCCACCCCCTACGACGAAGACGTTCTGCCTCAGCGCATCAGCACGCCGGCCAACCAGCGCACCGACGTCAACACCAATCCCGACCCCTTCATGCAGACCACGCCGCAGGACATAGGCCGCCTGCTGGAGATGATCTACCAGTGCGCTAACGGTGGCGGCACGCTCATCGCCGCCTATCCCAACGAACTGACCTCTGACGAGTGCCAGGCCATGCTCGACATGATGTCGCAGAACCACATCGGCGCTCTTATCGAGGCCGGAGTGCCGGAGGGGACACGAGTGGCCCACAAACACGGCTGGGTGGGAGACACCCACGGCGACACAGGCATCGTCTTCACGCCCGGTGGCGATTACGTGCTGTGCGTCTACCTGTACCACAAGGATTGGCTGGAGTGGGAGGTCAGCTCCCCCCTCATGGCCCGCGTCTCCGAGGCCACCTACAACTACTTCAACCGTTGATGTTATGATGATTCTTATTCGGCCTGGATTCCTTCACTTCGACAAGGCTCAGTACAAGCGGCCAGGCTCAGGACAGGCCCTTCGGCATTGCTCAGGACAAGCGCCAGATCCAGGCCCAAAGCTGATCACTGATCACCGATCACTGATCACTGGGATTGCCCTGGCCCTGACCGTGATCTTCATCTCCGGCTGCGCTGTGGCCACTCCTTCGCCCACGCCCACCCGCGCTGCCACCGTGACGCCCATCCCGACGGCCAGCCCAACTCGCACGGCGACGCCCACCCCTTGTCCGACAACAACATCTACCCCCACTCCCACTGCCACCGTGACACCCACATCAACCCGCACCTCCACCACTACGCCTACGCTCACAGCGACCAGAACTCCCACTCCCCGCCCGACGGCGACGCCTACTCCCTCCCTTCTTCCCCCCCTGCTTGCGGGGGGGGACAAAGGGGAGGGGATTACCATCGGCCAATCGGTCGAGGGGCGTCCCATTGAGGCTTACCGCTTCGGCGAGGAGCGCTACAAAGTGGTGCTGGTAGGCGATATTCACGGCGGCCGGGAGGCCAACACCCACGAATTGGCGCAGGAGCTACTGGCCCATTTCAAGGCAAATCCCGAGGATGTGCCTGGAAACGTCAGCCTGTGGATCATCCCCACCCTGAACCCCGACGGCCTGGCCGCCGGCACACGGTTCAACGCGCGCGGGGTGGACCTGAACCGCAACACCGACACCGACCTGGATGGCTGCGCCGGCAACGACTGGAGCCCCACAGCCTACACCTTGGACGGCCCGGAGCCTGGCGCAGGCGGAGCGTATCCCTTCTCCGAACCGGAGGCGCGAGTGGCGCGCGATTTCCTGGCCGACGCCCACGTCGCGATCTTCTACCACAGCCGGGCGGGTGCGGTGTTCGCCGGCGGCTGCCGGGACAACGCGCCGTCGTTGCGTCTGGCGACGACGCTGGCAGTGGCCACCGGCTACGACCTCCCGGAGGCGGGCTGGGCGGGGTATCCTATCACCGGCGGTTTCAACGACTACCTGACCGATCTAGGCATCGCCGCTGCCGAGGTGGAGCTCACCAACTACGAGGACACCGAGTTCGAGCGCAACCTGGAGGGCGTGCGGGCAGTGTTAGCGGAGGTGAAGGACATCATCACCGCCCGGGCCGATGGGGCGCCCGGCGAAGCGCACTGGCTCGACGAGGACAACGTGACCACCTACCGCTATCCGGCAGGGACGTTCCCCCACCCCGTGAGCCTGGCTGTGGATGGAGACACGCTGTACATGGTGGATAGCGGCCGACTGCTCCGCCTGACGCTGGGTGAGGCGGAACTGCCAGTGGTGATGGCTGCGCCTGGCGATGCCCTGGCCGGCCTGCCAGTTCAGCAATTGGCCGATGTGGCACTGTCACCGGATGGGTCGCTGCTGGTTGTGGACCGCTCCGGCGAGGTATTCCCCTACAATGGGGCCAGCGAGACCTGGCATCGCCTGGATTGGGAAGCCATCGCTGGCACCGGCGGCACTTATGTTACCGCTATCGCCGCACCTGCCCTGAGCCCAGTCGAAGGGGACAAAGACGCAACCTACTTCCTCGACACCAACGCCGGGCGGATATGGCTTGTGTCCAACGGCCGGTCCGCGGCCGTGGCCGAGGTGCCGAGCAGCCGAGGGGTTGACCTGGCGGTGGACGGCGAGAACGTGTACGTCCTCCTCCGCGAGTGGCCCGGCCGCCGACCAGAGGTGGTCAGCTACCATGCTCCGACACTTCGACAAGGCTCAGTGCAAGGTTGGGGAGGAGCCTGGACTGTGTCGAGCGATCTGGACTATCCCTCGGCCCTGTGCGCTGTCGCCGACGGGCTGCTGTACGTTCTGGATAGCAACGACCGCCGCGTGTTGGTTCTGGACGCTAAGACTGGCAAGACACAAGCGATGTACACCTTCGTTGACCGCGACGTGACCCTGCGTGGCTGCTGGCCAATGGAGGACGGCTTACTGCTGATTGGGTCAGATGTGGTGTATCACTATCAGAAACCAGTCTTGGAAGTTGGAGGTTGGAAGCCTGCCCTGAGCCCAGCCGAAGGGTTGGAAACTGGAACAAAATCCAATCTCCAATCTCCAATCTCCGATCTCCAAGTGCGCGGGCTGACGATGCCCATTGCTGGGATGGACTTGCCGCAGCGACTGAACTCGCTGCCCGGCGCGCCACGTCACTACCGTTACGGCGTGCACCAGGGGATAGACTTCTATGCCTTCCCCGACGGCACCACGGTCACCACCAGCACGGAGGTGCTCGCTGCGCGCGATGGCATCGTCATCCGCGCCGATTGGGACTATGTGCCCCCCACAAGGTCGCAGATGGACGATTGGCTGGCTACGTGTCGCCAGAAAGGATATACCCCTGAAGATGTGCTGGACCACCTTCGCGGGCGACAGGTGTGGCTGGAGCACGGCGACGGTCTCATCACCCGCTACGTCCACCTGAGCAGCATCGCCGACGGAGTGAAGGTCGGCAAAGAAGTGGCCCAGGGCCAGGTCATCGGCACAGTGGGCAACTCCGGCACACCCGAGTCGCTGGATAACCCCAACGGCGAGGTACACTTGCATTTCGAGATCTGGCTGGACGACCGATACGTGGGGCAATACCTGTCTACCGTCGAGATACGGCGGCTGTTGTCGAAGGTGTTGAAATAATTGAGCATGTCAACTGAAGAAACTCAAACTATACCCAAAGAGACCCCATCATCGCCCAGGCATCGCCTATGGTGGCTGATTCCCCTGGTGATAGTGCTCATCGCGGCGCTGGTCGGCGGGGGGCTGTTCATCAACCGCCGCTGGAACGCCTACCAGGACTACATGGCTCGCATCCGGCCTGGAGTGACCATCGCCGGCCTGGACGTGGGTGGCATGACGCCCAACGAGGCGCGGATTCTGGTGCGGCAGGAATGGGAGGAGCCGCTGTCCCAACCCATCGAGCTCCGCTACCTCGACCAAAGCCAGGAGCTCGACCCGGCCACCGTAGGTTTCACGGTGCTGGTGGGTGCGATGGTGGACGAAGCCACCGCCGTCGGCGCGGACACCCGCTTTACCGATTTCCCCCTCTTCTTTCCCCCCCTGCTTGCGGGGGGGGACAAAGGGGGGGGGCCGTCCTTCGATGTGGACGTGCCCTTGCAGACCGATTTCGACCAGGCGCTACTGGCCGACTTGGTGGATGATCTTGCGGCGAGCGTTGATCGTCCCGCGCGAGAACATCACCTCAGCGCGGAAGACCTGGCCTTTTATCCCGGCCAGACGGGTTTTGAGCTTGATCGCCATGAGGCCGTGGAGGTGATCACTGCAGTTCTGCCCAACCCAGAGGCCCGTACCGTGACGCTGCCCGTTGCTGTCCTCGAGGTTGCGCCGCTGGACGAGGCCGATCTGCGTTCTGAGCTGGAAGATATTGCCACTGGCGTTGATCGTCCGGTCCGTGAACATCGCCTCAGCGCGGAAGACCGGGCTTTCTACCCTGGCGAGGCGGGGCTCGAGCTTGACCGCGATGGGGCTGTGCAGAAAATCGCCGCAGCTCTGGCCAGCGGAGAGACGCGCCCTGTCATGCTGCCAGTTGCCACCCTTGAGGTTGCGCCACTGGACGAGGCCAACCTGCGTTCTGAGTTGGAGGCTATCGCCGCAAGGGTTGATCATCCGGTGCGTGAACATCGCTTCAGCGCGGAAGACTTGGTCTTCTATCCTGGCCAAGCAGGGATCGAGCTTGACCGCGATGAGGCTGTGGAGAGGATCACCGCTGCTCTGGCCCCCCCCTCTGTCCCCCCCACCTGGGGGGGAGAGAAGGGGGGGACTGATCCCGTCACGCTGCCAGTTACCGTCGTGGAGGTTACGCCCCTCAACGAGACCGACTTGCGTTCTGAGCTGGAGGCTATAGCCACTGTCTCTGACATCTCACCGAGGCCGGCCCGGGCGATCAGCACGACACTAGAAGATGACCCTCGCTGGCCCGAGTCGTGGACGCCAGCCGACGCCGACATGACCATCTATGACTTCGAGCCGGGGCAGATGGGCCGCGCCCTGGACGTGGAAGCCTCACTGGCCGCCATCACCACGGCCCTGGTCGCCGATGCAACGGAGCCTATCTCTCTGGTCATCACCGACGTGGCTCCGGCGCCGCTCACCCTATCCGACCTCAAGCCGCTGCTGCTTGACATCAGCAGCGACTTCAGCGGCACGACCGGCCTGTACGTCCAGGACCTCTCCACTGGCGAAGAGCTCACCCACAATATCCACGTAGTGTACGCCGGAACGAGCCTGCTCAAGGCTGGCATCCTGGTCACCGCCTACCGCGTCTGGGACGGCGATCTGCCCGCTGACATTCAGCTCAGTGTCTCCTACATGATCTCCGAGAGCAACAACGCCGCCGCCAACCTGGTGCTGATGGGCATCGGCGGAGGGAACGCGACGGAAGGGGTGAAGCTGGTCAACGAAACTTTCCGCGACCTGGGTTTGGCCCGCACTTTCATGCGCCAGCCCTATTACGTCGAGGGCGGGACCCACTGGCCGTACATACCCAGGCCCGAACTGCCCGAGGTGGATGTGCCCGCGGCCGAGGCCGCAATTGATACCCGTCCCGATTCCATGATGCAGACCTGGCTGGCTGACCTGGCCGTGCTGTGGGAGGCAATGTATCGGGGCTGCCAGGGTGAAGGCAAGCTGCTGGCAGCCTACGACAACCTGACCGCCGAGGACTGCTGCGAGATGCTGGATTGGCTGAAGACCAATCCCCTGCGCAGCGTCATCGGAGCCAGCGTCCCGGTAGAGATACCCATCGCCCACAAACACGGCTGGGTGGGCGATACCCGCTCCGACATTGGCATCGTCTTCACCCCCCAGAGCGATTACCTGTTCGGGCTGTTTCTGTGGGAAGACATAGACTGGATCAACTGGGATCGCTGCTTCCCCATCTTCCGCCGCCTGTCGGCCACGGTCTACAATTACTTCACGCACGCCTCTCCACGTCCCCGTGTCTCCCCCACCGCTCTGGCTCCTCTGTCCCCTCTGGCTCCTCAGATTCTAGTTGTTGAACACGCCGAGGAACGGGCCGCCGGCGTCGCCGACTACCTGACCCGCCTGGGACTGCCCTTCGACCGCCTTCGGGTCTATGCCGGGGATTCGCTACCACCACCTGACTGGGGGCAGATCATCATCCTCTCGGGCGGCCCCATGTCGCCTAATGATCTAGATGCCTATCCCTTCCTGCGCACTGAGTCCGACTTCCTGCGCCAGGCCCTCGATCTCAAGTTGCCCATTCTGGGCCTCTGCCTGGGCCACCAATTGCTGGCCGATGCTCTGGGCGGCGAGGTGGATGTCGGCCCGCAGGAAGTGGGCTGGCTCCCCGTGCAAGTCAGCGAGGCTGGAGAAAACGACCCTCTCTTTGACGGGGTACCGCAGGAATTCTCCCCCTTCCACTACCACATCGAGCAGGTAGTGACCCTCCCGCCGGAGGCGACGGTGCTGGCCTCGTCGCCCCTCTGCCCGGTGCAGGCTTTCCGCTACGGCCAAACCCCCGCGTGGGGAGTGCAGTTCCATCCGGAGATCAACCCGCAACGAGGGGAGACCGTCCTGCGCTCTGGTTCCCGCCTCTCGCTGCCTGCGGATGAGATCGCCCCCATGATCGAGCGCGGCTACGAGGTTTATGGTGACGCCAGCGAACGCATCCTCTACAACTTCTTCCGCGCCGCCTTCGCCTATTACGAAGCCGACGATGACTTCCCACCCCCTCCCCTACGCCCTCTGGCCCTCCGTGAGCGCTGGCGCTTCCAGACCTGGGGCACGGTCACCGACCTGGCCGTGGCCGACCTGAACGGAGACAATCACGCCGAGGTGCTGATGGCCTCTCTGGACAAACACGCTTACGCTGCCAACGCCGCGGGCCAACCTCTCTGGAATTATCCTACCCAGGGCAGCGTCTATGCGGTACAGGTGGCTGATCTAAACGGCCAAACTCAAGTCCTCGTCGGCTCCGATGACAACTGCCTGTATGCCCTAGACAGCACGGGCCGCCAATGTTGGCAATACTGCACCGACAGCCGCATCACTGCCCTCTCCTCTTCCACCAAAATCGTGGCCGCCTCTTGGGACGGCTACGTCCACCAGGTGAACCCTGACGGGACTTTGTATCAGCGCTACCAGGTGGGCGAGGCCGGCGTGGAATACCCCTCGGCTCTGGACATCGCCCCCGATGGCACAGTAGCCATCGCCACCAACAAAGGCCGGCTGTATCTCCTGTCCCCGGCCGGTGACCTTCACCCCCTGTCCTCGCTGGAGGGATACGTGCGGCGGGTGCGGTTCGCTGATCTAGATGATGACGGGCTACCAGAGCTCATCGCTGGTTCTAGTGCTGGAGACATAGCGATTTACCCCCCTTCCCCTCTCCCAACGCTTGCCCTGAGCGAAGCCGAAGGGTTGGGAGAGGGGAAGGGGGCAGGGGGAGGGGGTCCACCCTGCTCCGTGACCGACCTAGCCATCGCCGACCTGGACGGTGATGGGGCGCAAGAGGTTCTCGTCACCTGTGGAGATCCACACCCAGGCGTCCACGCTCTCTCCCCCGACGGCACCCCACGCTGGGGCTACGCGACCCCCGCTGGGGTGTGGGCCGTGGCGGTGGCGGATCTGGACGGTGACGCCTGGCCGGAGGTAGTCATCGGTGATGACGATGGCGTGGTGCGGGTGCTCGACCACCTGGGCCGTTTGCGGGGCGGCATTGCCCTGGGTGGACTGGTGCATGGCCTGTGGGTGCACGACCTAGACAGCGACGGGCAGCCGGAGATTCTGGCTCGTACTGGCTGGCAGGTCCACGCCCTGACAGTAACTTTGACCTGGGAATCTCCCCTCCCCCCTGAGGGAGGAGGGGCCGGGGGTGAGGGGGGCTCCGCCTCTGCCGACCTGTTCCCCCCCGTCGGCGATGACGAGATCGAGGTGGTGGCCACAGGCGACATCATGCTGGCCCGCACGGTGGAGGAGCGTATGAACCAGTACGGCTCCCTTTACCCATTCCAGGCTATCTACCCCTTGCTGCAGGCTGCCGACATCGCTGTGGGCAACCTGGAGACCCCCTTCACCGTGCGCGGCAGGCCCGCCGATAAACAGTTCCTCTTCCGCGCCCATCCGGAGCACGCCCCAGCCCTGCGCACGGTGGGCTTTGACGTCCTCTCCCTGGCCAACAACCACATCCTCGACTTCCCGCCAGACAGCATGGACGACACCCTGATGGCTCTGGAGGGGATAGGCATCGCTGTTGTCGGCGTGGGACATGGGGAAATGGCTGCCCATCGCCCCACAGTAGTCGAAGTCAAGGGGATCAAAGTGGCCTTTCTTGCCTTCGCCGCCCCTCGCTGGCGGAACTCCCCCGAGGTGCCCACCGCCACCGACGTGGCCTGGGCCGAGCCGGAACCGGTGCGCAGAGCCGTAGCCCAGGCCCGAGAGGAGGCTGATCTGGTGATCGTGCTCCTGCATACGGGCACGGAGTACGAAGCCCAGGCCAACCAGGAGCAACGGGCCGTAGCCCACGCCGCCGTGGAGGCAGGCGCGGCCCTGGTCATTGGCCACCATCCCCACGTGCTGCAGGACGTGGAAGTCTATCAGGAGGTGCCCATCGTTTACAGCCTGGGGAACTTTGTCTTCGACATGGACGTCATCGAGCGGACGCAGGACACCGCCATCCTGCGGGCGGTCCTGGCCCAGGACGGCGTGCGCAGCGTGGACCTCTACCTGGCCCGCATCGTGAACGATGCCCAGCCTCGTCTGCGCGTCGCTGAGGGTGGCTCTCCACTGGTGCAACACGTCTATCCCTGAGAGATGGAGGTTAGGTGTTGGATATTAGAGATTGGAGATTGGAGATTGGAAGTTGGAAGTTGATTGGTATCCTGTTAGCTGGCCTGATAACCATCTTGGTGGCTCTCGCCAGGACTTACTTTATCCCGCCCCTCTTGCCCTCTGTCACCCCCTCCATCACCCCTTCCCCCACTCCCACCGTCACCTTGTCATCTTGTCCCTCCGCCACTCCTACTCCCAGTCCCACCCTCACTCCTTCTCCATCTCCCTCTCCCTCTCCGTCGCCCACGCCTTCTCTCACCCCATCGCCCTCTCCCTCTCCCCGTCCCACTGCCACCCCATCTCCCACCCCCACTCCATATCCCACCCCCACCCCATCTCCAATATCCAATATCCAATATCCCCCCGTGGTGGCCTTCGTCTCGCCCCGCACCGGCGACGACATCTACCTGCTGGATCCCCTCACCGGGCAGATCGCCAACCTCACCGCTAACCCCGCCGAGGATCGCGACCCGGCCTGGTCGCCCGACGGCACCCGCCTGGCCTTCGCCTCCCACCGAGAGGGCAACTGGGAGCTGTACCTGTGGTCGGCTGCCGATGGCTCTGTGGCCCGCCTGACCACCGATCCGGCCTACGACGGTGCGCCGGCCTGGTCGCCCGACGGTACCCGCCTGGCCTTCGAAAGTTACCGCGACGGCAACCTGGACATCTACCTGCTGAACCTAGCTGCTGGCAGCGCCCCCGTCCGCCTGACGAAAAACCAGGCCGGGGACTACGCCCCGGCCTGGTCCCCCGACGGTCGGTACGTTGCCTTCACCTCCTGGCGCGATGGCGACAAAGAGGTCTACCTGGCCGACCTGGAAGACGGCATTGTGCGCAACCTGACCAACCATCCCGCTGCCGACGACGAGGCCCCAGCCTGGTCGCCCGATGGCAAGACCATTGCCTTCGTCTCCTGGCGCGATGGCAACGCCGAGCTGTACACCATGCGGCCTGATGGCAGCAGACAACGGCGACTCACCGCCAACGACTTGTACGACGGGGCGCCGACCTGGTTTCCCGACGGCCAACACATCGTCTACACGGGCTACCAGGAAGGCGAACCCTTCGAGGTGTATGACCCCTATCGCCCCGGCACCTACCGGCTCTTCACCGTCCCGGTGGACGGCAGCCTTCATCGCCGCAGGACAGACCTCTTCGAGTGGGCATTCCCTGCCGATGCCACCGCCCCGACCGTGGCCTGCTCGTTGTCCTGGGCCGAGCTCACCCGGCACCTGCCTTCCCCGCCGCCCACGCCCACTCTTACACCCACCTTGCCTCCCGGCGAGCTTTACCCGCTTGCTCCTCTGGAAAACATCGTCGTTGCGGACCCGCGCCTGAACGCCGCTGTCGCTGAGAGCTATCGGGCCTGGCGGGAGGAGGTGCGTGAGAAAACCGGCTGGGACTACCTGGGCCAGCTCTCCGACATCCTTCGTGCCCCCGGTTATATCAGTCGCAAGCCCTATGGCTACCTCACCTGGCACAAGACCGGCCGCGCAGTGGACCTGCGTTTTGAGTTGCCTGATGAGGAGGGCCGCGACCAATTGCTGATCGTCCGCGAGGACATCGGCCAGCGGACCTACTGGCGGCTGTTCATCCGCTGCCGGGCCCAGGATGGCAGCCAGGGCCGCCCCCTCACCCAGCGCCCCTGGGTGTTCTGGTTCCTGCTGGACGAGGAGAAGGAGCTCGAAGCCTACGAAGCCGGTGGTCGTCCTACGTCCATCCCATCGGGCTACTACGAGGACTTCACCGCCATCGCCCGGCGACACGGCTGGCAGCGCATCCCCGCCTTCGAGGAAGAGGACTACGACTGGCGGTGGGACAGCCTAGGCCTGGAATACTGGCACTACCAGCGACCCGATGGCCTCACCTGGTACGAGGCCATGTCGCAGATTTACCCGGCGGAGACCCTGCAGGAGTTTTTCAACTGGGAACTCTGTCTGGAAGAGCGAGGGCAGACGGAGGACGTGTTGCGGGCCAAGGGTGTGCCCATCCCGACGCCGACCAACACCCCCACTCACACCCCGACGCCCACAGGCACACCGACACCGACACCGACCGTCCCGTCGGAATCCAACATCACTGGCATCTCAGGACGCCCTCAGGCGTTGCCGCTGGATTGTGAAGCCCGGTCGGCAGTGGACTGGGCCGCCTACTTTGCGGTGCAGATTGATGAGCTAGGGTTTTTCCATCGCCTGCCGCCGTCTGATAATCCGGACAGAGGGTTCGTCGGCGATGTGCATGGATCGTGGGGGCAAATCCCGCCCAAGCCCTACGGCGTGCACGCTGAACCAGTGGCAGCGGTCTTGCGAACCTACGGACTGGATGCCCAGGCCGTGCGAAATTTTTCCCTCGACGCCCTCCGCTCGGAAATTGCGTCCGGACGGCCGGTCATTGCTTGGGTCGTTGGGCATGTTAGCCTGGGAACACCGGTCCCTTACGCCGCTTCTGATGGTAGTAACACCATCGTTGCCCCTTACGAACACACAATCATTGTCATTGGCTACAGCCCCCGTGAAGTGAAGGTGTTAGACGGTGCGGAAGTGTACACTCGCCATTGGAGCGTTTTTGAGCGCTCGTGGGCTGTTTTGGGAAACATGGCTATCATCAAGCGCCAACCCCCTAGCGATAGCAAGATCACGGCGTCAGTGCCCTCACTGCGCAGGCCCGTTGCCAGCTCGCGGATAAGCGGCATCTTATACGCCGATTCTTCGACTTGCGCAACCAGGTAAAAAGTGATACAATAGGCGCGTTGTGCATTCCCAGGTGAGAGGGAGGTTGGCCAATGTTTGTCGCTAGAATTGTACGGGGGTTCATTAGATGGTGGACTGCCCTCAGAGTGCTGGGTCTCTTACTGCTGGCATTGGCGTTTCTGATCGGGGTCCTTGGCTACTTCAACGAGGGTGGATGGCTCTACTTGACGGACACGACACAGCAGATCATTGCCGACTATTACGTCCAGGTTAGCACAGAACTGGCAAGTATCGCTATCATCATATTTGTTGTTGAAGCGTTGTATCGGCGGCGTGACACCGAGCAAGAGAAAAGGCGGCTCATCCAGCAACTCGGTAGCTCGGATAGTGTATCTGCACTGGAAGCAGTTCGGGTATTGCGGGCGCGAGGATGGCTACGGGATGGGTCAGCCAATAAGGCCAATCTACACGCAGCAAACCTGCGAGAGGCCGACCTCCAATGGGCCAGCCTGCGAGAGGCCAACCTGCGGGAGGCCAATCTTCAGGGTGCTAACCTGAGGTGCGCCGATCTGCAAGACGCCAACCTGACGGACGCAAAGCTCCAGGGTGCCAACCTGACGGACGCAGACCTGCAGGATGCCAACCTGATGCGTACGAATCTCCAGGACGCCAACCTGACGGACGCCAATCTCCAGGGGGCCAGCCCGTATGAAGCCATTCTCCAGGGGGCCAACCTGAAGTACGCCAATCTGCAGGGCGCTGGCCTGACCGGTGTCAATCTGCAGGGGGCCAGCCTATATGAGGCCAATCTCCAGGGGGCCAACTTGAAGTACGCCGATCTCCAATGCGCCAACCTGATGCGCGCCAATCTCCAGTACGCCAACCTGAGAGATGCCGACCTCCAAGACGCCAACCTGAGGCACGCCAATCTCCAAGACGCTACCCTGACGGATGCCGACCTCAAGGACGCCAACCTGAAGTACGCCAATCTCCAGGATGCGGAGCTGGTGAATGCCAACCTCCAGGGTGCCAACCTGTGGGCGGCAAATCTCCAGGATGTTGACCTACAACACGCAGACCTCCGAGGGGCCTTGCTGGGAGACACAAACCTTCAACGGGGCAATGTGAGGCACAGCAAGTACAACAAAGCTACTATATGGCCCGAGGGATTCATCCCTCCGCCTGAGGCTGTTGATTTGGACGCTGAAAGCAGCCCCAATGACGACCTGGGAGAATGAAGAATAACCGTCGCCTGTGCCAGAACCAGATAAGCCGCTTGTCAACTTGGCAAGCGGCTTTTTTGGGAGACAACCATAATCTCCATCTCATCCAGGCAGATCTTGCGCCGTCCCCAATCCCCTGCGGTGCCGCCCCAGATGTGTTCCACCTCGAACCTGGCCTGGCGAAGGAGCAAAACGAGCTCTGTAGGCACATAGCTGCGCTCTCTCACCACCAGGCTCTTCTTGCCCTGCGACGTATCCCACTCGGCAGTGGAGGTTTCGACCATCGTGACCGGATCAAACCGGCCACTTTCCACATCCTCCTGCGTGGCCTGGCGAATCAGCCTGCATGCATTGAGGGCAGTCAAAACGAACCGCGCCCCTGGCCTGAGGGCGGCACGTATGTTGCGCAGGATGGCCAAATCGTGCTCGTAGGGGTCATCCTCGCCACCCAATAACGAGAAAGCTCCCTCGCATAGACAAATGGCCGCATCGAACAGCTTGTCTGACATGAACCGTGTCGCATCAGCGTGAATCAACTCGACCTCAACGTCAGCTTCCCTGGCTGCCTTCTCTGCCTCAGCCAGCATCCCGGCAGAGATGTCCACGCCCGTGATCTGATACCCTCGCCTGGCAAGCTCAACAGCGTGGCGCCCAGTCCCACAACCCACGTCCAGAATACGGCTCCCCGGCGGAAGCCCTAGCTCCTCAAGAACAAAATTCACTTCTTCCATCGTGTTTTTGGTGAAGGAGTTGTCCATGTAAACTGGCGCGTGGCCATTAAAGAACTCCTCCCACTCATTTCTTATCATCTTTCGCTCCATCTAAAACGCCCCTACCAGCGCCGCGTAGCCGGCCGCAAAGCCCAGGTAGACTACATTAGCAACCGAAACAACGATGACGTAGGCCAGTGCAGCCCGCTTCTTGGAAACACCAAGGTTGCGCGAGCTCCACCGAACGAATAACAAGATGCTGACCACCCCGAGCAAAGTGATGAACAACACCGGAGCCCCTATCAGCAATGACACACCGGCCGTGATGGGGACCAAAAGAGCCACCACTGCCAGCAAGACCCCGTTGGTTAGCGGGTACAGCAGCGCCCATCCGAAGGCATCGCGGTATACCCTGAGGCCGCGCCAGCGGTATTCCAGCCCCAACATCCGCGGCATGGTGTAGCGCCATGCAATCAGCCATAACACCAACGCCATCACGAAGCTGACCACGTACGCAATTGACTGCAAGGGCTGTTGGGACTTCAGTTGCCTCAGCGCGGCCAGAGTCTCCGGCGACATCTCCGGTAGGCGGGTGATGACCAGGTCTTCGGCGGAGTTGCTGTACATGTAGGTGACCCGCCAGATACGCCCAAAATCCCCCACCGCGTCCTCCGCGGCGTAGGCAGGGCCCTCGGCGTCCATGATCCGCGGCTCGGGCTGGCCCCACATCAAAGGCAGCGTAAAGCCTGAGCGATTTGGTCCCAATTCTGGGTATTGCAGCTCGAAATCAACCCCTGGAGGAGCGACGACATAGACGCGCGTGATCTCGATGGGATTCGCCCAAGCGCTACCGGTGCCGAGAGGATAGGCATACATCGCCTCGGCGGAGTGGGACACCAGGGTGGTCGTCCACGCCAGGTGGATGCCTGGTTGGCCGGTGGGCTCCCAACGACTGCCACCCTCCTCGGGCGGCGGCTGCGTTTGGAGGGTGATCACGGCAATCTGCTGGCCCTTCAGCCGGGCGAGGGTCTCCTGCACTGCCGGGTCGAGGCCGGTGGTTTGGATGAGCGCCTGGAGATCGGTGTCCTCGTCCATCCCGTAGATGGCAACCTGCGAGCTCTCCGTCTCGTAGGTGGCTATCGGAGCAAGTTGTGCACCAGGGGCAGCACAGCCAGCCAGCGTCCACAGAAGCCAGAGAGGCCAACTCCATGCCCCGTTGATGAACAGCGTCCCCAGCAACAACGACCAGCGCACATTTCTCCTGTAGGAGACCGTTCGCCTCGCCTCCCTGAGCAGGATTTGATCCAACTCCTGGGTCACTGCCCTGTCGAACTCCAGGGAGGTCTCTTCAACCACACTGAAATCGGTGGGATCGATCCCCAACGGCAGGAAGAAGACGATTTCGTGGGATTCCCCGCTCCTGTCCAGCATGGAGATGAAGAGGTCCACCTGGGCTGTATTGCTGCTCCCCAACCTGACCACGGCAATCTGCTGTCCCTCCTCCAGTTGGGCCCACAATTGTGGGTCGCGGAGCACAGGCCCGCCGTCGGCCATCGCCGGTGCTGGCAGAGCCAGCAATAGGGCCGCTATCACCATGATAGCTACCAGACGATTAAATACGTACTTCGCTTTGTGCATTCTTCACCTCCTGGCGCATCGGACTAAGCATCCCACCCCTTGCGGACATGATCGGCCCATAAACTGGCGTTCTCATCCCAGTATTTGGCAACTTCTTCTTCGGGTATTTGCGAATGGTTCATTTTTTTGCCATCAGTTCAAGCCGCAAGTGAATACACACTCCGTCCCCGCCCATAATACGAGTCGTAAACATGCTGATACACCAAATCACACTTCCATTGGTAAACTTGCTGCGTGTAACATTTTGGCAGTTTATCCAATGTTTCCTCGATTGCCAACCTCACTGCCGCACGGGATTGCTGACGCTTTCGCCAATCGAGCACCAGCTTCTCTCGCTTGAGGGTGTCCAGAAGCTCCCGTCCGATGCGCGTGACTTCCAGCTTCTCTTTTTCCGTCAGGTCTGGTCCGGGACGGGTCAGGATGTCGAAGACGGCAAGTTCCTCTTCACTGAGGTTCTCGGCAATGGCACGCTGCTCTTCCTCGTTGAGCCGCTGGGCAAACTCAATCAGCTCGTCAAAGAATTCTTCGACGTTACGGGAACCTGTGTTGTACTCGTCTATCAGGCGCTGGAACTCCTCCAGGTAGTTCATCCGGCTCCGGTTCAGACGTACCAAACGCCGCAGCTTGGCGTTGATGGTGCTCCGCAGCTTCTCGGCCTCGGTGCGCTTGCGCCCTTGCTCAAACCGCTGCTTGAGCGTCTCAAAGTCAACCTTGCTCAGATCATAGAATACTCCTGGTTCGCGGATGACGTAGCTCCTGGCGGTGACGGACTCGTCCAGTAGCTCCCCGACCTTGCCCATCACCTCGGAGATGTCGGCCTCGGGCCTCAGCGCGCGAATCTTGTCTGCAAGGACCGTAAACACCTTCCGCTTTGCCGCAAACTCCCCGGCTCGCGTGTCGGGCAGGATGGCCTTGAAAAGGCGGTCCACGTTGGCGGCCAGGGCCAGGTACTTGATCTTGAGGTCGTCGTTGACGATGATCTTCTCGACGGAATCGTCAAGAGCCGCCTGCGTTTGGGCGTCAACGAGTTGCCACACAGCACCGTTCATCAAAGCGATCCGCTGGAAGCCTTCGCTGCTGAGGATGGGTTCGATGTCCACGCCGCGCTCGACACAGAAGGCGGTAGCCTCCTCAATGGCCCCGCGCAGCCGCTCGACCAGGGCCTCCTTATCCTCGACCGGCTCCTCGCCAGGCTGAATTTCGCCGCCCGGTCCGGTGCCGTAGATGGCCAGCGCCCGCTGCAGGTCGCGGAAGATGCCCACGTAGTCCACGATCAGGCCGTTGACCTTCTCCCCAAAGACACGATTGGCCCGGGCGATGGTCTGCATCAGGGTATGGTTGCGCATGGGACGGTCGAGGTAGATGGTGGAGCAGGAATGCACGTCGAAGCCCGTCCGCCACATGGCGCAGACAAAGACCAGACGGAAGGGGTCGGCAGGGTCCTTGAACTTCTCGTCCAACTCCTCGGTCATCATCCGCCGGCGATGGGGCACGATGTCCAGACCCTTCTCCCTGAACTTCTGGACTTCCCCCTGCTCCTGGGAGATGACGACGGCCATGTCGGTCTCTTCCATGAAGGCGATCTTGGCCTCCAATGCGGCCTGCTCCTCCGACGACGCGTTAGCGAGCCTGGCCCGCAAGTCCTCAATGGCGTACCACCAGTATTTCTGTACTTTATTGAACACCCGCACAGTGGTGAGCTTATCAATGGACACGACCATGGCCTTGCCCAGGTAGCCCCGATTGATGAAGTGGTCCACGATGTCCTCAGCCACTTTCTCCAGCCGGTCGTCGCGGGTGATGACCTGGTACTCCCGCGAGAACTCCCGCGTCAATATCGCCTCCTGAGCATCGTCCAGTTCTGCTTCCTCCAGCAGGCGTTGTATATCTTCGTTCAACTGCTCGTTGGTGAGTTGCACCTCAGGGACGCGGTTCTCGTAGTAGAGGGGAACGGTAGCCTGATCTTCGATGGACTGTTTGAAGTTGTAGATGCTGACGTAGTCGCCGAAGACCTCCCGCGTTTTCTCCTCGCCAATCACCAGCGGGGTGGCGGTGAAGCCGATGAAGGCGGCGTTGGGAAGCGCGTGCCGCATGTTCATGGCCAGGACGTCGTACTGGCTGCGATGCGCCTCGTCGGTCATGACGATGATGTCGGAGCGGTCCGAGAGCTTGGGATAGCGTTCACCCCGTTCGGTGTGGAACTTGTGGATCAGAGTAAAGACGTAGCGGTGATCCTCCCGCAACAGTTGTTGGAGGTGCTCGCGGCTCTGTGCCCGGACGCGCACCTCCGGCTCGGTGACGACCCCGGCCCGGGCGAAGTTCTTGTAGATCTGGTCGTCGAGGTCTATGCGGTCGGTGACGACGACGAAGGTCCAGTTGCCGGGCAACTTGCGCAGGATCTTCTGGGATAAGAAGATCATCGAGAAGCTTTTGCCACTGCCCTGGGTGTGCCAGAAGACGCCCAACCGTCCCTGGTTCTCCTCGATCTGGCGCACCGCTTCGATGGCGTTTTCGACGCCCAGGTACTGGTGGTTCATTGCCACGATCTTGATGAGGCCGCCGCGGACTTCCTGGTAGAGAATGGAGTTCTCGACAATGTCCAGGAAGCGATCCGGCGCGCAGGTGCCTCGCACCAGGGTATCCAGGGAGATGATGCCCTCTTCACCCTCGCTGTTGATCTTCTTCCAGGTGCTGAAGTGCTCCCATTCGGAGGTAATGGTGCCGATGTGGCTGTCGCTGCCGTTGGAGAGGATGACCAGGGCGTTGTACCAGAAGATGTGGGGGATGGTGTCTTTGTAATCGCTGAGGTTCCGGCGGTAGGCGTTCTCCACCCGCCGGTGGTGGGCCTTGAGTTCGCCAAAGAGGAGGGGCAGGCCGTTGACGAAGCCCACCAGGTCGGCGCGGCGGGTGTAGATGTCGCCAGTAACCCAGAACTGCTGGACGAGCAGAAAGTCGTTATTGGCGGGGTTGCCCCAATCTATGACTCGGACCCGCTCGAAGCGCTCCTCGCCGTCGGCGTCACGGAAAGTGGCCGGGATGCCCTCTTTGAGCAGATGGTAGATCTCGCGGTTGGCGTGGACGAGGGTCATGGCGCTGCGGTCGCGGGTGAGTTGCTCGATCGCTTGCTGGAAGGTTTCCGGGGGCAGGTCGGGGTTGAGGTGGGCGAGGGCGGCCTCCAGGCGCGAGCGCAGGATGACCTCGTTGCGTGTCTCGCGGCCCAGGTAGGGGCCGCCCGTCCCAGCGCCTGGCGTTTCGCCGTACACCTCGTCGTAGGCGTTGACCGTCTCCCAGCCCAACTCGGCGAAGAGGGCCAGGGTGGCTTGTTCCAGGGCTTCTTCAGCGTCAGGGGTCTTGCTACTCATTGTCCGGTTCCATATCTTGTCAGACAGCAGGCATCAAAATTGAGGAAACGGCCAAACCTGCGTGGCAACTTCAAATAGTTCCTTGCCGCGACGAATTATTGCCTCTTCACTCCATTCAATGTGGTCTTGAAGCTTTCGATTGAGCGTGAGGGCACTGTGCTCCAGGATCGCTGCACGCTTCTCATCCCACGGACCGTTGGAGACCTTGGGATTGAGTTTCTTTGTTAGAAATGTCAGATTGCCCATGGTGTGGAGGAGTCTGTCGCGGCGAACCTCGGCCTCTTCGGCCGGGGCATCGGCGGGAAGGGGCCAGTGCTTGTGCCAATCCTGGGGCATGAGGTGTTCGATGGTTAACCCCCCTTTGATCTCTATCCTCTCGGTTAACTCGCTGTAGAGCTGGCGTTCCAAAGCTTCCAGAAGCATTCGGATCCGTTCGCGACGGAGAACACGGTACAGCGGCGCATCCAGCCACGCTTGCCGGAACTCGGGGTCCCTGGGCCACCGGTTGCTCTCGGCCTCGGAACTCGCGAGGAATTCCCCTATTCGGACAGAAAGGCTCCCTTCAGGTCCATCGAGAAGTCCGAGAAGCTCGATGAATAACCGGTTGTAGCCCCGGGTGCTGAGATGGCATACCATCCGGCGAACGAGAAAGGACTCGATGTCTGTAAGTACTTGCCCAACTTGCGTGTGCTGTGCTCCGTAGCGGGCAAACAACTCGAGAAGGAATGGATGGGCTGTGGTGATGTCCATTTGGCCAAGCCGGCGGAAGAACAGGCCCTCGCGGGTAAGCTGGTCGATTGTATCGAAGCTCTGATACACTTGGGCATACCGCTGCAGAGACTCCAGATGACTCCTGGGACCGGACTTGTCACCGTTGTTCGCATACTCACGAAACGACGTGTAGAGATGTGCGACAGGGACCTCGTCACGCCTCTTGAGCGTCAGGTAGTGCTGAAGGTAAAGGTCAATGCGGGCGCGCTTGGCGTGGCCTGGACCCAACTCCTTGCGCCAGTAGCTGGCGTTTTCATCAAAGGGCTTCCAATACCGCTCGTACAACTGCTCAAGCTCGTTGCCTTCAAGAGCAGCCTTGCGCAGGAGAAAGTTCTTTACAAGATCAGAGGGGAGGAGCGGAGTTCCTCGGGCATTCAGAGTTTCGAAGATGAGCTGCGCATCATCCTCACTTTCGAGATCAATGACGACCATCCGTACATATTCGCGCAGCGTGTTGTACAAGGCTTCGAGCCGTTCTTCGCAACCGGACACCGTCGGTGCAAGCCAGGAAAGGATCACCTCGTGGAAGAAGAGGTACGAATCGGCGACCAAGTGAGGTAGCTGAAGTTTGTACCGGGCCAGCTCATCCGGCGAGCCTGCTTGCATTACCAAGCGAAATTGCTCCTGGTCAACATTCGTCGGCCACACCTTGAACTGGTCATCCGGTTGATCGCTCAGAGGATCGTCATTGCGAGTCAGCTTGAGCAAGGCCTTGTGGTACCTGTCGGCGCCAACTGAAGCGCATATGTCGGCGAAAGCCTCCAGGAGGATCTGAATTGTCGTCAGCCTTTGCTGCCCATCAATCATCAATCGGCTCTCCAAGTGCCCTGTTGGCTGGGGCATCTGATCCAGCACGATGGCACCCAGGAAGTGGGGTCGAACAGGCTGTTTCCCCAAGAGCCTCTCGACGATAGTTCGGATATCTTCCCAGAGGGGCTCCCATTGTTGCTCACGCTGCCAAACGTAAGGTCGTTGGAACAAGGGCACGATGAGGCGTCTGTCCTGACCAAAGACCGCTCTGATGTTGAGTGTACCAGTATGCATGAATGCAACCTCCTATTGCAAGATTCCATCACCAAGACTGAGTGACAATCCGGGTGATCTGCGCCATGCTGCGGACGACTCTTCCGCCCATCAACTAAGGATAAGCTTTAGTCAGGGGCGTTCCTCCACGTCAATGGAGAGATTGGAAACGTCCAGCTCGCCGGAGACAAGGCAGGGAAGCAGCAGATCGCGGGTGCGCCGAAGATTCTTGTTGCGGAAGATCATGTTCTGAATCTGAGCTACAAAATCTTGCACCAACTGGTTAAAGTGCCAAAGAACGGACGTCGGTGGAACGGCAACAGGATATTTGACCAGCACTTTCCAATCGGCGCGTGGCATCTTTGTCCCCTGCGATGTCAGGGTAGCATATTCCACAAATTGCTCGCTTGAAACAGAAACGAGCACCAGTGCAAAGTAGTCGGGTGACTTGGGGGCAATAACAATGGCGTCGGTTGAGCAGATGCCCTCTATCGGCGCGACACCAACTTTATGGAAGTAAGGCCTGATTTTGCCAAAAAGAATCTCTCCTCTCTTGAAAGCGAGTTTCGTGCTCTTTGCCTCTTCTGCGGTACCCCAGTCGGAAAGGGCAATTGACTTTCTAGGCAGATGCTCCAGACCAAAGTAAGGGGTTTCTGGATCCACCTCCTCCGGTTCCACGCTTCGTCGCGCTTCTTCCGCGATGTCTCCCAGGCACTTCATCTCCCACCCCTCCGGAATCGCCCCAAGCTCCGAATCCACCATCCGCACCTGCTCGTGGCCGGGGAAGCGGAAGTGGATGAACCACTCGCGGTAGATGGTCTGGGCCATCTCCTCCAGGATGGCGATGCGCAGGGTGTTGTTCTCGATGAGGTCGTCGTAGGCAAAAAGAACACTTGCAATCTTGCGCTGAATAGGCAATGGAGGAACAAGCAATTCTATGTCGGAGAAAGCGGATTTATTGATTATTGGTGCCGCTACACCGCTGGCGAGGGCTCTGATGTGTTCGGTTTCATAGCGTAAAAGGTGGTAAATGAACCTATAGTCAAACTTGCTGGAATCGACAACGATGCTGTTGATCTGTTGGTTTGTAAAGCTAGGTTCGGTGGTCATGCATATCTTTCCAATTGAGGCGATGCAAGTGTAGCAAACTGTGTCCCTGGGAAGAAGATACCGTCTTTGGTACTGATGTCCTTTTTCCGACAAGAACCTTACTGGCTGAGCCTTGTAACGTCCCTCTGAGATGTCAGTTGGAGTGATAAAAGGGTACTCACCGCCATATAGCTCTTGGCGCTTGGTCGGGGGAGTTTTTCCAGTAACTACCCTTCCAATTTGACCAATCTTTACCTTTTGCCAACCCTCACGAGAAGCGGTCATAATCTCCCTTCCAGCAAAGCCGTGACGTTTGTCGCAATCTGGTCTTCCAGCTCGTGCGCCTCGGCGTTGCCCCAGACCTGACAGGTTTGCCAAACCTGTCAGGTCTTTGCTCATCGCAGCCCACGCAACACCTCGTTGACCTCGTCCAGGTCAAACTCCTCGGGGTCGAATTCGCCGCCTACCCACACCAGGTAGTCCTCGTGCTCCGGATGGTCGGGGTTCTGGATGGCCTCCAGAAAGTCGTCGTAGCCCCACACCCCGCCCACGTCCTCCGGCGGGCAGGCACGCTTGCCCTTGATGCACACCGTGTACTGCTGCCCAGGCTCCGGCGATAAGACCTTTTCCACCACCAACTGGTGTAGCCAACCGTCGCCAAAGTCGTACTCGTAGCGGAATTTAAACCCTTCGCCAGGAACGACCTGGTTCAGTCTCACCCGTCTCTCATCACGCATTTCGAAGCCATAGTCCGGGTGGGGCTCGCCATAGTAGGTCTGTCCTACGATGAACTGGTGCAGATGCGCATTGGTCCAGCCCATCACCACCTGGAGGATATAGTGTAGCATCTCCAGGTCAACGTCGCTACGTACCAGGATGCGCCGCCAGATGGGCGGCTTGCTGTCCTCCAGCGTGACTTTGATCTGATAGATCGGTACGTCAGTTGACATTTGCTTGATTCCTTTCACTGTCATTGCATCTTGAGCGTCTAAATCACAAGAACTCTGCCAGGCGCTCCTGGGGTGAGGTCAACCCCAACTGCTCCATCATTGTCTTGGCAAAGATTCTTTCATCCCTGGGTGGCATGACGACCCTGGCTAACAATGTGTCCAAGGTCAGGTCAAAGTATTCGACGGTGTCCTTGTGCTCCTTCAAACAGCGGATGAACCACTCCATCCGATAACCTTGTTGTTCTTCATTCCCAAGTGTAAGCTCCTCCTCTTGACCCAACCCACTGAGCGCGTCGAAACAGGTTTGCAGCCATAGCCGATGCCGAAGGTCAATGGGGAAGATGTCGAGGGGAGATTCCACACCTTCTGGCAAAGATAGATCTTGACTGTGGGTCTCCAGAACCTCGACCAGAGCAGGCCAACCTTCATGCATTGCCCAGTACATGGCTTTGTCGGTCCTGAACGGCTCCTGGAGTATGTGAGAAACTATCTTTCTGGCGATCTCGTACCACGGCTCGCTGGGCCTGGGTAGCTCGTCAATGTACCAGATACGGTCATCCTCTTCGTCACCAAACCAAATCAAGTCAGACAGCAGTTTTTTGTGCCTGCTGGTCAGGCGCAAGCCTTGTTCTTGACGTATGACTGCCTCCCATCGCAGGAAGTAACCCGACTTGATGTCGTCAATCAGATTATCCAAGGCTTCGTCAACGTAGCCGGGGTCATCCAAGTCCATATGTTCAAGATAATCGTGTGTGGGCACATTACGGTCAAGACGCACGCGATCTTGAAGGATGCGCTTTGATCTCTTCCGCTTTCTCTGCCTTCCAGCCATAATGCCTCCTTCAACCACCGCAGACCTGACGGGTTTCAAAACTTGTCAGGTCTACGTCAGGTCTACAGCAGGAGCGCTACATTCTCCGCGATGCGCTCCTCCAACTCATGCGCCTCAGCGTTGAGCACTTCTAGCTCCTCGTGCAACTTCTGGAGGCGCTCGGCGAAGTCAAACTCCTCTTCCTCCCGCTCGGCCACGCCCACGTAGCGCCCAGGGTTGAGGCTCCAGCCCTGGGTCTCGATCTCGTCCCGCGTCGCCACCTTGCACAGCCCTGACACGTCCCGGTAGACGTCGTCGGGGAAGTGCTCGGCCATCAGTTCAACGCTGCCCCGGGTCGTCTCCGGCTGGCGACCCCGGTAGAGGCGCACGATGTTGGCCAGGAACTCGATCTGGGCCGGGGTGAACTCGCGGTGGGCGCGGTCTACCTGGGTGTAGATGTGGCGGGCGTCGAGGAAGAGCACCTTGTTGTGACGGTCGGTGCCCGCCTTGCCCCGGTCCAGGAACCAGAGGGTGCAGGGCAGAGTCACGGTGTAGAAGAAGTTGGAGGCCACAGCGACCATCACGTCCACCACGCCGGCCTGGATCAGTTGTCTGCGGATCTCCAACTCTGAGCCGCGGGCATCGCTGGCGGAGTTGGCCATGACGAAGCCGGCGCGACCCCATGCGTTCAGCGCGCTAAAAAAGACCTGGATCCAGATATAGTTGCCGTTGTCCACGCGGGGCAGGCCGAAGGGGAAGCGGGGATCGTCCTTGATGCGATCCTTGTCAATGCGGTTGACGTTGAAGGGGGGATTGGCCATCACGAAGTCGAACTTGCCCGCGCTGTGGTGGATGTCCTCGTAGTAGGTGTTGCCCTGACGGATGTCGCCAGCCAGGCCGTGGACGGCCAGGTTCATCTTGCACAGGCGCACCGTCTCGGCCACGCGCTCCTGGCCGTAGATGCTGATCTGGTCGCTGGGATTCTGCTGATGCCGCCGGACAAAGCGGGCGCTCTGCACGAACATGCCGCCTGAGCCGCAGGCCGGGTCCAGAATGAAGCCGTGGTAGGGCTCGATGATTTCCACGATGAGCTTGACCAGGGAGGTGGGGGTGAAAAACTCGCCGCCGCGCTGCCCCTCGCTCATGGCGAACTTGCCCAGGAAGTACTCGTAGATCTTGCCAAAGACGTCGCCCTCGACATCCATCTCGATGCCGTGAAAATGCTTGAGCAGGGTGACCAGGGTGTCGTTGCCCAGACGGTTGTAGGTCTTGGGCAACACGTCCTTGAGGTCCGGGTTGTGCTCTTCGACGGCCTTCATGGCGTCGTTGATGGCCCGCCCGATGTTTTCGCCCTCGGGCAGTTGCACCAGGTATTGGAAGCGGGCCTCGTCGGGCAGGTAGAGGACACCGCGAGCGTGGTAGTCGTCCGTGGTGATGGGACGCTGGCGGCGGGCGGTGATCGCTGTGCGCTCGGTTTTGATCTCCCCGTCGGCTTGAGCAAACTTGTGGTCGGCGTACCGCAAGAAGATCAGGCCCAGCACAGGGACGGAATACTCGGACGCCTTGAGCCGCGAATTTGCCCGCAGCTCGTCGGCAGCGTCCCAGAGGCGTTTTTCGATCTCGGTGTTGTTGGCTGGCATGTATCAACTTCCTCAATTGATGAACCTTTTGCTCGTCCCTCTGGCTACCCATTTTAGCACAAAGCAGCAAGCACGTCAATACTCGACTCATCTCCCCATATTCTGGACAATGGGTGTTCTTGTGCCGATGCCCCAGTACGTTACCCAGGTAGACGAAGTCCAGCCCCTCCTCTTTGCCGATGTCGTGGACCCGCTCCAGGGTCTGCAATGGCACGGCGAAGAGCGAACTCAGCGGTTAGCATCGCGGTAGCTCTAGCAGAACCTTTATCTGTTGGTGCAACTCAGCCAGATGAGCAGTGCTCAACCGTCCGACCATGCGCTTTAGTCGCCTCTTGTCAATGGCCCGCAACTGAAACACCAGAGCGACAGAGATCATGGTCAAGCCGTTCTCGGAATCGGGATGGATCAAAAACGTACCCGGGAAGGCTTGCGCTGCCAACTGCGAGGTCAAGGGTACGATAAGCATAGTCGGCAACTGATTCTCAAACTGGGGAGCTTGTACAATGATGGCCGGGCGAGAGCCAGCCTGCTCATGTCCATCACTGGGCGGAATCTCGACGGTGTAGATGTCCCCAATGTCCATAATTAGAGCCCCTTCTCGAACTCCACTAATGCTTCATCGCTAAGCCGATCCCATTGAGCGAGCTCATCCTGCAAGGCCAGAGCTGCCTGGCGGCTCTGAAGCAAGATGCTCTCCTTGAACAAACGGACGATCTGCAACAGGTTAGGGAAAGCTTCTTCCGGCAATTCTTTAACCTCGTCCATCAAAATCTGTTGATATTCAATTGTCCGATTCATGAGATTGTTCCTTTCCTGCCCTGATGTGTGCTACCCATTTTAGCACAAAGCACCAGGTAAGTCAACGCTCGGCTCATATCAAGTGCTCCCGGCGCCGGCTACCACCGAAGTGGTCCGCCCGCACCGAGGGCACTTACTGTCCTTCAACCTGTACTGAGCCACGCTCAGCCCCCACCGCCGGATCAGCAACTCGCCACAGTCCGGACAATAGGTATTCTCGTACGAATGCCCCAGCACGTTGCCCAGGTAGACGAAGTCCAGCCCCTCCTCCCTGCCGATGTCGTGGGCCCGCTCCAGGGTGTGCAATGGGGTGGGCGGGGCGGTGAACTTGTAAGCGGGGTAGTAGCCGCTGCAGTGCCAGGGGGTGTCGGCGCCTAGCTCCTCTCGGATGCGCCTGACGATGCTACGTAAAGCCCCCTCATCGTCGTTGACGGTCGGGATCACCAGGGTGGTGACCTCGATGTGCACCCCCGCCTTTTTAGCCTCCCGGCAGTTGCGCCAGACTTTCTCCACGTCGATCCCGCAGTGCTTTTTGACCGCTGCCGCGTCGCCTTTGATGTCCACGTTCAGGGCATCCAGTCCCGCTTCGATCAGCAGCGCCAGGGCCTCAGGGGTCATGTAGCCATTGGTCACGTAGGTGTTGTAGAAACCCCGCTGGCGGGCAAGCTTGAACACGTCGAGGGACCATTCCAGGGAGAGGGTAGGCTCGTTGAAGCTGATGGAGGTGCCCTGGCAGCCACGGCGCACGGTCTCAGTGACGAAATCCTCCGGGCACACGTAGCGTCCAGGGCGGGGCGGCGACTTGGAGATGTCCCAATTCTGGCACCAGGGACAGTTGAAGTTGCAGCTCCAACTGCCGGCCGTCAGGGCTACGCTGCCGGGGTAGAAATGATAGAGGGGCTTCTTCTCAATGGGGTTGGCCGAGAGGGACGATACGTTACCGTAGATGAGGGTGTAAAGAGTGCCGCTCTCGTTTTGCCGCGTGCGACACCAGCCCAGGCCGCCCTCCGCTACCTCGCACCGCCGCTCGCAAGTCAAACAGCGTACCTTGCCGTTGATCTTCTCCTGAAGCAAGGCTTTTCTGAAGTATGCTTTGTGCATCTTGGTGCTCCGAGTAACGAGGCAACGAGGAACAAGTCAACGAGGAACTAACCGCCTCAACTCCTCCAACACCGCTCTAAGGTCATCGGGCAGCTCTGCGGTGAGCTCAATGTACTCATCAGTGCCAGGCAGGCGAAAGCCCAGGGTTTGAGCGTGGAGGAATTGGCGGCGCAAGCCGCTCAGGCGCTGTTTGCGGAAGCCGTAGACAAGGTCTCCGGCCAGGGGATGGCCGATGGAGGCAAAGTGGACGCGCACTTGATGGGTGCGACCGGTCTGGGGCGCGGCTTCTACCAGGGTGTAGAAGTGAGACGCCTTGCCCGCCCCAGAACTGAAGTACTCCAAAACCCGATACTCGGTGCGGGCCTCGCGCCCCCGCTCCATCACGACCATGCGCTGGCGGCGCTTCTTGTCTCGCCCGATGGGGGCCTCGATGATACCCCGCGCTGGCTCCAGGCGTCCCTCCAGCAAAGCCACGTAAACCTTCTTTACCTCCTGACGCTTGAACTGGCGCTGGAGGTGCTGACGGGCCGCACCATTCTTGGCCACGATGATCAAGCCTGAGGTGTCCTTGTCCAGGCGGTGGACGATGCCGGGCCGCAGGACTTCGGCCAGCCCTTCGGCTACCCCTTCGACGAGCTCAGGGCTTCGGCTCAGGATAGGCTCAGTCGGGCCGTCACCCTCTGCTCCGGCCAGGTCCGGACAATGGGCCAAGACGGCGTTGACCAGAGTCCCCGTGCGGTGGCCGTAGGCGGGGTGCACCACCATTCCCGCCGGTTTGTTCACCACGATGATGTCTCGATCCTCGTAGACGATATCAAGGGGAATTGCCTCTGGCCTGACCTCCGCGGTCTCTGCTGGTGGGATGTACACCGCTACCAAGTCGCCAACTTCCACCCGGTAGCTGGACTTGGCCGCCTCGCCGTTGACTGTGATCAGCCCTTCTTCGATTAGCTTCTGGGCACGAGAGCGGGAGAGGTCCGACACCACTTGGGCGACGTATTTATCCAGGCGTTGTCCACCCTCGCTAACTCTCAGCTCGATGACTTGCTCCATTGGCCCGATCACTTCGCGACAAAAAGGCCGAGGCCCACGGGCTCTCGGCGTAATTTCTCAAATCAGAACCACCTCGTAGTTCATCGTTGCCTTCACTTTTCCTGACCTCCTCCCAGCCCCTTTTCCTGCTCGCTGAGGGAATGCAACGAATCAGAGGCCATCTCTGAGCCATTGGCTCGACCCCACTCGTCTCGTAGCAGATGGTAGGCCAGTATCACCACCCCAATCACGAGGGAACTGTCGGCCACGTTGAAGACGGGCCAGAGCTTGAAATCAATGAAATCTATGACGTGGCCGTACAGCAGGCGATCTATCAGGTTGCCCAAAGCTCCGCCCAACTGCAAGCCCAGACTAGTCTGAACCAACCACTGCTCGCCGGGCAAGTAGCGGTAGTACAGGATGATGGCTACTATCACCACCAGGGCGATGACCATGAATATGCCCCCGTAATCGGGGAACAGCCCAAAGGCTGCTCCTGTGTTCGTCACGTAAGTCAGGCTCACGTAGCGTTCCAGAGCAGCCACGGGATTCCAGGTCTCGCCCACGCTCAGGCCAGTCATCACCACCCACTTGCTGATGCGGTCAATCACCAGGGTGAGAATGGCAACTCCTGGCAAAAGGAACTTCATCCACTTCCCACGAAGCCACTTCTCACAAAGCAAAGCTGACTCCCCTTCCCTATGATCTTTCGCGCTGCCGCTGGCACTTGAGGCACAAGGTGGCGTAAGGAAGAGCCTCCAAACGAGCACGATCTATCCTATCGCCGCAGTCCTCGCACAGCCCATAGGTGCCTCTATCACACTTTGCCAGGGCATCGTTCACCTGGCCCAAGAGACGCTGCAAATTCTGACGCAGGGCATGACTCTTGGCGTTTTCCATAACCTCGGTAGCATCATCGGCGATGTGGGTGCTGTAACCAGGATTATCCTGCTCTACCACACCTAGCCTCTCCAATTCCGCTATCAGATTTTCGCGCTCTTCTTCGAGCCGTTTTTTGAATGATTCATCAGCCATACTCATCACGACCTCCTTACAACTCATCACCAGGCTGAGTCGGAATCTATTCTACTCGATTGTCACCAAAAAGGCAAATCACCCGTGTTGAGGTGCCCGGCACTTTTCAAGTGCCGGGCACCTGAGTATTACTCCTTCAGTACCAGGCCCAAGGTGATCTCCTCCCCCTCGATGTTGAAAGTCTGAGTAGTTGCCTGGGCTGGCAACTCACCCTCGATTAGCTCTGCGGAGAGGGTCTCACCCTTGATGTACTGGCCGAGGGCTTCCAACACCTCCCGCAGGGCCGGCCTAGCCTGGTAGTAGGTGGTGATGCGATCTTCGATGCGGAAGCCGGCGTCCTTGCGCAGGGTCTGGATGCGGCGCACCAGTTCGCGGGCCAGACCCTCTTGGATCAGGCCCTTATCGAGAGCCACGCTGACGGCCGCCAGGTAGCCGGCCTCCTCGGCTACGGCGTAGCCCTCCTTGGCCTCGATTCGCACTTCCAGCTCCTCAGACAGCAGATTCACCGTCTGCCCCTCGACCTCTAAAGCGATGGTCTCACCAACCCGCAGGCTCTGGGCCAGCTCAGCAGGATCCTGCCTGGCCAAAGCTGCTCGGATCTTAGGGAAGAAGGCCCCATACTTTTTCCCCAAAAGATGCGCCACAGGGCTCACGTGGTAATCAACCACCTGGTCAGCATCCTCTAAGAAGACCAGTTCCTTTACGTTCAGCTCATCCAGCACCTGATCGGCCAGACGGCACAGGGACTCAGCCTCGCCTGCGCTCCGCACCTTGAACAGGGCCTGGGACAGAGGCTGGCGCAGTTTGATCCCGGCCTGGTTGCGGGCCCCGTGCCCCAGGCTCACTAGACGCATCACCAACCGCGTATCCTCCACCAACTGTTCATCTATAAGAGCCTCGTCGGCTTGAGGGTAGTCGCTGAGGTGAACGCTTTCCGGCGCTGTCTCGTCAACGCTTCTCACCAGGTTCTGGTACATCTCCTCGGCGAAAAAGGGCATGAACGGAGCCAGCAGCTTGGCCAGGGTGGTCAGGCACTCGTACAGGGTAGAGTAGGCAGCCGCCTTGTCCTCGTCCTCCTCGCCCTTCCAGAAGCGCCGTCGGCTGCGACGCACGTACCAATTGGAGAGGTACTCAACGAAGTCCTGGAAGGGTCGGGCAGCTCCGGTTACATCGTAATTGTCCAGAGCAGTGGTGACACGCTGGACAAGCAGGTGCAGTTCGGAGAGGATCCAACGGTCAAGGACGGGTAGACTCGTAGATTCGGAATTCGTAGATCCGTCTATATCCGAATCTACGAATTTACGGGCTACGGATTTACGGGTTACGAATCTATGGCCCGGTTGCCAGCCGTCAATGTTGGCATAGGTCACGAAGAAGGAGTACACGTTCCACAGGGTCAGCATGAAAGTTCTGATGACCTCGCCCACCAGTTCGACGGAGAAACGCCGATCGTTGCCTGGAGGCGTGGCGGTGTATAGATACCAGCGCAGGGCATCGGCACCGTGCGCATTGATAACCGTCCAGGGATCCACCACGTTGCCCCTGGACTTGGACATCTTCTCGCCCTCGGCATCCAGGATCAAACCCAGGCAGACGCAATTCCTGTAACAGGCCTTGTTGAAGAGTAAGGTGGAGATAGCGTGCAGACTGTAGAACCACCCCCTGGTCTGATCCACCGCCTCGCAGATGAAATCGGCCGGGAACTGCTCCTCGAACATCTCTTGATTGGCGAAGGGGTAGTGCCACTGAGCTACTGGCATCGCCCCCGAGTCAAACCAGGCATCTATGACCTCGGGCACGCGCCGCATCACCCCACCGCACTCCTCGCACTTGTAGACCACCTCGTCTAGGTAAGGCCGGTGCAAGTCTAAACGTCCCAGGTCCCAAGTCCCAGGTCCCAGGTCTTGCGACTGGCGACTTGTGACCTGTGGCCTGTGACCTGTAACCTTTTCCTGCAACTCCGCCACGCTCCCTACGCACTCCTGCTTGCCGCACTCCTCGCAAACCCAGACAGGCAAGGGCGTTCCCCAATAGCGCTCGCGGCCCAGGGCCCAGTCCACGTTGTTTTCCAGCCAGTTGCCGAAGCGTCCATCGCGGATGTGCTCCGGGTACCAATTGATCTGGCGATTGAGATTCACCAGCTCGTCCCGGTAGCGGGTAGTTTCGATGTACCAGGTGGCCTTGGCGTAATACAGAAGCGGGGTCTTGCAGCGCCAACAGAAGGGATAGACGTGGCGGTAGGTCCCTACCTTGTACATCAGCCCGCGTCCCCTCAGATCCTCGACGATCAGAGGGTCGGCGTCTTTGACGAACAGCCCCCGCCAGGGAGTGACGTCGTCAATGAACGCACCGCGCAAATCAACAGTATGCAGCACAGGCAAGTCGTACTCCTGGCCCACTTCCAGGTCCTCCGCGCCGAAGGCTGGCGCGATGTGCACGATGCCCGTACCCTCCTTGGTGGTCACGAAGTCGCCAGGGACCACGTAGCAGTAGTCCTTATCCACCGGCAAGAAGGTGAACAGGGGGTGATAGCGCAGCCCAAGCAGCTCCTTGCCTGGCACGCTTCGTACAACCTCGTAGGGACCATCCAGCACCTCGTCCAGCAGCTCTTTGGCCAGGATCAGCCGCTCCTTCTCTCCTTCCCTTTCCTGTTCCACCATGACGTATTCGATCTGGGGATGGACAGCCAGGGCCACGTTGCCCGGCAGGGTCCAGGGAGTGGTGGTCCAAACCAGGAAGTAGGTTCCAGGCTCATCGCGCAGAGGGAACTTTGCGTAGATGGACGGGTCCTCCGCCTCTTCGTAGCCTAGAGCCACCTCGTGATCGGACAGGGGCGTGCCACAGCGAGGGCAATAAGGCACAACTCTGTAGCCCTGGTAGATGAGGTCTTTGTCCCACATCTGCTTGAGGATCCACCACACCGATTCGATGTATTCATTCTTGAGGGTGACATAAGGATCCTCCATATCAATCCAGAAGCCGATGCGATCGGTCAGCTCCTCCCACTCCTTCACGTAGCGGAAGACGCTCTCCCGGCACTTAGCGTTGAACTCAGCCACGCCGTAATCCTCAATGGCCTGTTTGCTGTTAAGATTTAGCTCCTCCTCGATCTCCAGCTCCACAGGAAGGCCATGGGTGTCCCAGCCTCCCTTCCTCGACACATAGTAACCGCGCATCGTCTTGTAGCGGGGGAAGAGGTCTTTGAAGACCCGGGCCAGGACGTGGTGAGTCCCAGGCAGCCCATTGGCCGTGGGAGGCCCTTCGTAGAAGACGTAACGAGGGGCACCTCCGCGAATCTCCAGACTCTTCTCGAAGATTTTGTTTTCCTTCCAGAAGCGGAGGACTCTCTCCTCCATTTCGGGAAAGTTGACTTTGCTGGGTGCTTCTTTGAACATAATTGCTCCTCCTACTACTCAGAACACGGATGTGCATGATCCACGGATTCCTCCTCAATCCAAGTGACTTGATCCGTTCATCCTGCCAATCCGCTGTTCTTCGCCTACTCTTCCAACGCAATCCGCAGTCGCTTGTTGATGCGGCCTTTGCTCTCGTGGCCCACCACGTGAATCGTTTCCACATCGCGGGTGTTGGCCACGTGGGTGCCGCCGTCGGCCTGGATGTCGAGACCCTCGATTTCCACGACACGTACCTCTTGGATGCTCTCCGGCAGCAGGTTGATCTTGGTGCGGATGAGATCGGGGATTTGGAAGGCCTCCTCGCGGGGCAAGATGTAGATTCTGACCGGCCGGGCAGCGGCTACCTCGGCATTGATCTTTTCCTCCACCTCCTGGGCAAAGTCAACGCTCATGTGCTCCAGCTCGAAGTCCATGCGCGCTTTCAGTGGCTCCATGTTGCCGCCGGTCACCAGGGCCCCGTAGTCGCGCCAGATGACGCCGCACAGGATGTGCAGTGCGGTGTGGGTGCGCATCAACTGGTAGCGGTGCTCCCAATCCAGCACGCCCCCGACCGACGCGCCCACAGGCGGCGGCTCGACATCCAACCCGTGCCAGACTTGGTCGTCCCGCTTTTTGACCTTGACGACCTGGGCCTCGCCGTCATCCCACAGCAGCCTGCCCTGATCGGCCGACTGCCCTCCACCGCCGGGATAGAAAGCTGTGCGGTCCAGGGCCACCTGGTTTCCCTCAACCGCCGTAACTGTGGCTTCGAACTCCCTGAGATAGCAGTCGGTCAGGTAGAGCAACTCCGTCACGATTCACCTCCGTTACATTCGTCATTGCGAGTGGAGCGAAGCAATCTCCAAGCTGCAATTGCTGTCAACGGTGGAGATTGCTTCGTCGCTCCGCTCCTCGCAATGACACTTGGCGCGAAGTCTAACATTGTCAAGCTAGTTAGCTAAAGCTCACACCATAAGCGATCCATGAAATCCTGGCATCCTATCGCCCGCCAGAAGGCCTGGGAGACGGGGTTGTGGTGGGCCACTACAATCAAAAAGCTCTCATCCCCAAGGGACGAGAGCTTAGACTCCCGCGGTACCACCCTGATTGGCGTTGCCGCCCACTCTGTGAGGTACGTATTCATACCCCCGTCCGTGTAACGGAGGACGAGCCCGGCCAGGTCTACTTGCTTCGTACATTCGTAAATTCATAACGAGTCTACGAATTTACGAGTAACGAGTTTACGAATGTACGAACTTTCGGCTGGCAACTCCGGAGGGATTTTCAGCGAGGTTCCCGTATCCGGCTCCCACCTAACCCGGACTCTCTGAGCGCTACCCCTCACCTACTCGTCTCCATCATCGCTTTTGAGGAGACTATAACACAAAAAGGGCGATTTGTCAAATCAGTGCCCCAATACTTTCACGCTTTCCTGGCGAGGCTGCAACCTCAGCCCGTAAGCAGCGAAACGATTCAGTAGCTCCCGTACCTGGTTGCGCCGCGCCCTCATGCGCTCATCCTTGGCCTTCCAAACTCCGCTCACCTGATTGATGACCAAGCTACTGTCCCCCCTCACTTCGATAGAGAATTCCGAGGGGCTCCGTTTCTCCTTCGTTAGCCTCTGGATGATGTCATTTAGGCCAGCGATCAGCGTGTCATATTCTGCCTCGTTGTTGGTCATCTCCCCGCCGAAATCGAGCCGCACCACCCGCTTCTGGCCATCGCTGGTCCTGATTAAAGCATAGCTGCCATAGCCAGGGCCCGGGTTGCCGATGCTTCCCCCATCGAAGACCAAGATATAACCAGGCTGGCCTTCCAACTGACCGGCATCGAAAACCAATGGGGGCTGGCAAGCTTCAGACAATCTGCCTGGGTCCTCAGATTCTCCCACGGCAGAAAGCTTCTCGAAAAGCTCTCTCTTTTCTGCCGCGCTCAGGGCAGAAATAGCTGCCAAAATCTCGTCCACGGCCTTCATCGCTGACCTACCACGACTCACCAGAAATCAACTGATTGTAGATGGCCTCTAAGTTGGCCTGGTGTAAATCTTGCACCATGCCGTCGAGGGGGATGCGGGACTTGCCGCAACTCTCGATATCTATCCGCCTGAGCTCATCCCGCGGCGCTCCGGCCTCTACCTTCTGCCGCACCTTTCTATAGATAGTCTCCAAGTAGGCGATGCTGCTCCTCAGGGTCTCTTTGATCTCGCCGCGCAGGATCACCCCCCCGTGTCCCTGTACGATGTTATCCACACTCAAACTTGCGATGGCTCGCAAAGATGCCATCAACTCCAACCGATCACCAGCCACGATGTAGGGCACAGGCATGACCGTGTCACCAGCGAAGAGCACTTTGTCCTCCCTCACGTAGACCACCATCGAATCGGGCGTGGTACCTGGCGTGTGTATCAACTGCAGGGTTTTGTCACCCAGTCGAAGGGTCAATTCCTCGGTAAAGGTAATGGTAGGCAAACGCAGTTGCACCTCGGCCAACTCGGGGATTTGTTCCTTGGCCCCATTCAATTCTTCCTCACCATGCCTCTCCAGAGCCTGGCGGCAGAGCTCATGGGCGATCACTTCGGCCCCATTGAAAAGGTAATTGCCGTAAACGTGATCGGAATGGGAATGAGTGTTGATCACACAGAGCACTGGTTGTTTGCTCTTTCGCCGCACCAGATCCAGAATCGCGTGTGTTTCCTGAGGAAAGAGCAAGGTATCAATAATGACCACCCCATCCGAGGTTAAGACGGCTCCAGCCGTTACTTTGACATAGAGCTCGCTGGTGAAGACGTAAATGTCGTCGGCAACTCTCTCCCTCAGCATGTACGCCCCCTAATGCAACATTCGTTCACAAGACATTGTTGGAAATGATCAGATCGGCGGTGGCAACGTTAGTGGCGATAGGCACATTATGCACATTGCAAGCCCGCAGGAGGGTCTGAATATCAGGGTCATGAGGGTGCTTATCCAGGGGATCCACCAAGAAGAAAACCCCATCTATTGTCCCTTCAGCCACGCGGGCGGCAATCTGAGCATCACCCCCATGTGGACCTGATAAGACACACTCCACTTCGAGGCCCACTTTCTCCTTCAAGAGTTTGCCAGTGGTGGCAGTGGCTACCAGGTGGTATTCTTTTAGTTTTTCGCGATTGAAAGTGGCAAAGGCCACCAAGTCAGCCTTCTTGCCATCGTGCGCGATCAAAGCTATAGTCTTCGCAGTCATGCTCCCTCTCATAAAAAACACCACCAGGTAAGACCTGGTGGCTCTTGATGAGAACTCCCCGCCATGCCGTGTGCTATCAGTGTTTTGAACCTGCTTGCGCAGGTGGGAATCTGCCTATTGGTTCTGCCTCACCTATGATGGCTAACGCATCCCCCTATAGAGTTCCAATTCCCTTTACATTAGGTGTTGGCTCAAAACGCTCGCTAGGCATCACGAACACAGCAGGGTACTGTACACCAATATCTTACCACAGAATCTCAAAAAAGGCAAATTCAGCTAGCCCGATATGAAGCCGTCAGAAGCCGCCTGCCAAAATTTTAAGGTTGATCGTCTGCTAATCGCAGGTGTAGCTCCGCCAACTGTTGCTCCGATATGGGCGATGGCGCTCCGAAGGTCAGATCCTCAACTCGCTGTGTTTTGGGGAAAGCCATCACCTCGCGGATGTTGTGCTCGCCAGCCAGGAGCATCACCAGGCGATCTATGCCCGGAGCAATGCCACCGTGAGGCGGAGCCCCATACTCGAAAGCTTCCAGGAGGTGGCCGAACTGAGCCTGCACCGCTTCTTCCGAAAGCCCCAGAGCCCGGAACATCCTCTCCTGCAGTTCGCGGCGGTGAATCCGGATGCTGCCCCCGCCGATCTCCCAGCCGTTGCAGACGACGTCGTAGGCTTTGGCCCGCACCTTGCCCGGCTCGCTCTCTAAGAGAGCCAGGTCTTCGTCCAGGGCTGAGGTGAAGGGGTGATGCATGGCATTCCAGCGCCCTTCCTCCTCGTTCCATTCCAGAAGGGGAAATTCCAGCACCCAGGCAAAAGCCAGCACGTTATCATCCCGCAAACCCAGCCGCTGACCCATCTCCAGCCTCAGGCCCCCCAATGCCTCGGCCACCGCCTCAGGCTGGTCGGCGACGACGAGGATCAGATCGCCCACCTCCGCCTCGGTCCGAGCCAGGATGCCCTCCATCTCCGCCTGAGACAGGAATTTGGCAACGGGCGACCGTACCAACAGGCCCGCTTCAACGATCAACCAGACCAGCCCTTTGGCACCGCCCTTCCTGACAAACTCTTCCAGCTCATCCAATTGACGGCGGCTGTAGTCGGCGCAACCGGGGACGCGAAGGGCCTTCACCTGGCCCCCTTCAGCCACCGCCTGGCGGAAGACGCGGAACTCGCTCTCGACCACCAGATCGGAGAGATCCACCAGGGGCATGTCGAAGCGCAAGTCGGGCTTGTCGCTGCCGTAGCGGTCCATGGCCTCTCGATACGAGAGCCGCGGAAAGGGCTTGTACATGAGGGCTTTGCCCGTCTCGGCGGACAGCGTTTCCACCAAAGCGGTGAACAGACCCTCTGTGAGCTGCAAGACGTCCTCGCGGTCCACGAAGGACATCTCGACGTCTAGTTGGGTGAACTCTGTCTGCCGATCAGCCCGTAAGTCCTCGTCGCGGAAACAGCGGGCAATCTGGAAGTATTTCTCAAAACCGGCCACCATCAGGAGTTGTTTGATCTGCTGAGGCGATTGGGGCAAAGCGTAGAACTTGCCGGGGTGAACACGGCTGGGCACCACGTAGTCGCGGGCCCCCTCAGGCGTGCTCTTGATGAGGATGGGCGTCTCGATCTCGACGAAACCCTTCTCGTCAAGGTAGTCGCGGATGAACTTGACCACCTTGTGGCGGAGGATGAGGTTGCACTGCATACGTCTCTTGCGCAAATCCAGGTAGCGGTATCGCAGGCGCAGGGCCTCGTCCACCACTTCGTCGTCTCTGTTGATATAGAAAGGCGGCGTCTCAGCCGGATTGAGGATCTCCACCGTGTTGGCCACCACCTCGATTTCGCCCGTGGCCATGTCTGGGTTCTCCAGCCCTTCGGGGCGGTAGCGCACCAGGCCCTGAACGCGGAGCACGTACTCGCCCCGCACCTGGAAGGCCGTGTTGTGAGCCTCCGCCGAGACCTCAGGGTTGGCCACCACCTGAGTGATCCCCTCTCGGTCTCGCAAGTCTATGAAGATCAACCCACCGTGATCGCGGCGGCGGTTCACCCAGCCAGCCAGGGTCACCTCCTGGCCCATGTGTTTGGCCCTGAGCTCGCCACAGGTATGAGTCTTCAACATGGCATATCCTTTCTCACCCCTACTTTGGATGGTATTATACTACTGGTGAGAGAAAAAGACAAGCCCCAATCTCCAATACAATATCCAATACCCAATATCCAATCTCTCCCATCTTCCCTTGCACTTTTGTCAGGCCTGGGGTATAATCCTATGCAATAAAGTGTGAGGGTGTGTACGAATGTTGGTTCTGCACGGTAGCTGGTTGCTACCCACACAACCTATAGAATCCGGCCGCTTCCTGCTGTGGGGCGAGACCTCTCGAGAGAGGTTGCGCAAGCCCCGGGGACGTAAGTCCGGGGTGCTCTCTCACCCCTTTGCTGCTCTGCCTGAGGCCGTGCATCAGGCGCTCCGGCAGGTGGGTTCCCTTCCCGATGGGCCAGCCGTGGCCCCGGTCCATTTGCTGTTGCCGGCGGCCGGAAACCTGCCGCTCTCTTCCCCGCGCCTGGTCCATGACTGGGATGACCTAACCGACGCAACGCCAACGGGCCTGCGTCGCTTCAAGCTGGAGGGCCTGGCCCTGGACGCGACGGATGCCTTGCGCCTGCTGACCGCACTGCCTGCGCCAGAGGTGCTGCCACCGCACCTGGCCCTGGGGGATGATTTGCTGTTCTGGAGCACGGTGGCGCGCTTCGCCCTGGAGCTTCTGGCCGGTCAACGCTACATACCGGCCATCGAGCAAGTGGATCCTCAGACCTTCCACGCCCGCTGGCGCCCGATTTTCGATCGGCCCGAAGACGCCAGCCGGCTGGCTCACCTGCTGCGATCCATGCCCCCGGCGGCCCGGGCCTGCCTGCCTCCAGAGCTGAAGGGCGATCCCCAGCCCGCTCCGGCCCACTACCTGCTGGAGAATTTTCTGACCACTGTAGTGGACGCCGCCGTCCGCGAGTGGCGCAGTTCTGCCTGGCGGCCCATGTGGGGCGACGACGCGGCCGTGGCCTGGCTCAACGCCCTCTTCGCTGACGACCCTACCATTATGGGGCCGTACTTCACCCTCAGCACCCTGGCCAAGGCGCACAAGGCCTGGGTGCGCCAGTTGCAGGTGGCCGGCGACGCCGCCTTCCGCGTATGCCTGCGCCTGGAGGTGCCCGACGCACCGGAGAAGGCATGGCCCCTAGACTTCCTTCTCCAGGCCAGTGACGACCCCAGCCTGTTGGTGCCAGCCACGACGGTGTGGAAAGCCAGGGGCAAGACCCTCACCTACCTGAACCGCCGCTTCGAGGAGCCACAGGAGCGATTGTTGACCGCCCTGGGCTATGCCTCCCGCATTTTCCCGCCCCTGGAGCGCAGCCTCCACGAGCGCCGTCCCACGGCAGCCCACTTGGACACCGAGGAGGCCTACACCTTCCTCCGTCAGGCAGCCCCCCTGCTGGAGCAGAGTGGCTTCGGCCTGCTGGTGCCGCCGTGGTGGAACCGGCGGGGCAGTCGCCTGGGCGCTCGCCTGCAGGTGAAGAGCCCGTCCAGCTCGACGGATGCCTCCACCGGCCTCCTGAGCATGGAAAACCTGGTCAACTACCAGTGGGAGATCGTCTTGGGCGATCAGGCGTTGACCCGGGAGGAGTTTGAGTCCCTGGCGCGGCTCAAGATGCCCCTGGTGCAGATCCGTGGCCAGTGGGTGGCCCTCAACCCGGAGCAGATTGAGGCCGCCATCCGCTTCTGGGAGAAGCGACAGGCCGAGGCCCAGATGAACGTGCTCGACGCGCTCTCGCGGGGCCTGAGCGGCGAGGGCGAGGTGGATGGTTTGCCGGTGGAGAAGGTGGAAGTCACCGGCTGGCTGGGTGAGTTGCTGGAGCGGTTGAAGCAGGGTGAGCAAATGGCGGAGTTGCCTCAGCCGGCCAGCTTGGCGGGAGAGTTGCGTCCCTACCAGCAGCGTGGCTTCTCCTGGTTGGTTTTCATGCGTCGCTGGGGGCTGGGAGCCTGCCTGGCCGACGACATGGGACTGGGCAAAACGGTCGAGACCATCGCCCTTTTCCTGCACGACCGGGAACACGACGGGCAAGTGTCACCAGCCCTGGTCATCTGCCCCACCTCGGTGGCTGGCAACTGGCAGCGGGAGATCCAGCGCTTCGCCCCCGACCTGCGGCCCGTGCTCCATCACGGCACGGAACGGGCCACCGGCGACGACTTCCTGGATCAGGTCATGGAACACGACGTGGTCATCACCAGCTACGGCCTGGCCCGGCGCGACGCCGAGTTGCTGGCCCAGGTGCACTGGAGTGCTGTCATTCTGGACGAGGCGCAGAACATCAAGAACCCGGCGGCCAAACAGACCCAGGCCGTGCGTCGTTTGCCGGCCGACTTCCGATTGGCCCTCACCGGTACACCGATCGAGAACCGCCTCTCCGAGCTGTGGTCTATAATGCACTTCCTGAACCCAGGCTATCTGGGCTCGCAAAAGGGCTTCCGCGCAGGGTTCGCCCTGCCTATCGAACGCTACCGCGACCCGCAAGCTACCGAGCGGTTGCGCTTGCTGGTCGGCCCCTTCATCCTACGGCGGCTCAAGACAGACCTCACCATCATCCAGGACCTGCCAGAGAAGCTGGAGATGAAGGTGTACTGCAATCTGACGCCGGAGCAGGCCACCTTATACGAGGCCGTAGTGCAGGATTCCCTGACCCAGATCGAGGAAAGCGAAGGCATCCAGCGCAAGGGGATCGTGCTCAGCACCCTGCTCAAGCTGAAACAGGTCTGCAACCACCCGGCCCAGTTCCTGAGCGACGGTTCGGAGCTACCGGGGCGTAGCGGCAAGCTGGCGCGGCTCAGTGAGATGCTGGAGGAAGTGCTGGCGGTGGGCGACCGCGCCCTGATCTTCACCCAGTTCGCCACCATGGGGGAGATGCTGAAGCGTTACCTGCAGGAGAGCTTTGGTCGGGAAGTGCTCTTCCTCCACGGGGGGACGCCCCGCCAGCAACGGGAGCGCATGATCGAGCGCTTCCAGGGCGATGGGCACGGCCCGCCCTTCTTCGTCCTGTCGCTGAAAGCGGGCGGCCTGGGCCTCAACCTCACCGGGGCCAACCACGTCTTCCACTTCGACCGCTGGTGGAACCCAGCGGTGGAGGATCAGGCCACCGACCGTGCCTTTCGCATCGGGCAGACGCGGGACGTGCAGGTGCACAAGTTCCTGTGCATCGGCACGCTGGAGGAGAACATTGACGCCCTCATCGAGAGCAAGAAGAGCCTGGCCGAAAGCATTGTCACCGCCGACGAGAGCTGGCTGACGGAACTCTCGACGGATGAGTTGCGGGAGATGCTGACACTGCGACCAGAGGCTGTTGGCGATTAGCGATTGGACATTGGAGATTTGGTTGGGGTGTTTTCTGGGTACGCCCTGGTATACCAATCGGTCGTCTGGCGCGAGACCTGTATCTGATCTGGGAAGCCAGTGAAGCCGAAGAATGGGTGGATCAGTTGGATTGGATCCCATTTTGACCCAGAGACTCAACTTCTGCGACGGTTGGAAAGGAGTCACTTATGTCTTGGTGGTACCCACGTTATGAACCAAGCCGCCCTATTCCAGTGAAAGGGGGCATTAAAGCCCGCAGCCAGCGGGGGGCTATCGGCAAAAGCTGGTGGGCCCAGCGCTGGATTGCAGCTCTGCAACGCATCATGGACTCCGGCCGACTGGGCCGGGGGCGCTCCTACGCCCGGCAGGGTCAGGTGATGGACATCCAGGAGCGGGACGGCGAGATCACCGCCAAGGTCCAGGGAAGCCGCCGCACACCCTACAAAGTGCGCATCCGCGTGAAGCCTCTGGAGGACGCGGAGTGGGAGCGAGTGCTGGACGTGCTGGCAGGGCAGGCCATCTTCACCGCCCAATTGCTGGCCGGCGAGATGCCGCCTGACATCGAAGAGGCATTTGCCGCTGCCCACGTCAGCCTCTTCCCGGCATCGGGCCGGGAGTTGGAGACTGACTGTTCCTGCCCTGACTGGGCCAACCCCTGCAAACACATCGCCGCCGTGTACTTACTGCTGGGCGAAGCCTTTGACGATGATCCTTTCATGCTTTTCCGCCTGCGGGGCCGCACCCAGGAACAGGTGCTGGAGGGGTTGCGTGCCCGGCGCGGCGCGATTGAAGAGGAGGAAGTCGGGCCCGACCCCACCGCCCTGCCTGCGGAGGAGACGGCCTCTGCGCCCTTGCCGGAGGACCCAGCCATCTTCTGGCGCCTGAGCCAGAGCCTGGATGACTTCCAGGTTCAGCCGAAAGCGCCCCAGGTATCCTGGAGCCTGCTCCAGCGGCTGGGCCAACCCGCCTTTGCCCCGGTAGACCTTCGCTCCAGTCTGGGCACTGTTTATCAAGAGGTCACCCGGCGCGCTGAGGCCCTGGCCCTCAGTGAAGAAGCCGAAATGGAGGAGTTATTGGCATGAAGAACATCGTCTTCTTCGACCTGGAGACGCAGCAGAGCTTCCAGGAGGTGGGAGGTCGGCACAACATCCGGCACCTATGCCTCTCGGTGGCAGTGACCTATTCGACCGCCGATGGGAAGTATCACTACTACACTGAGGAGAACGTGGCTGACCTCATCGAGGAGCTAAAGGCGGCGGGCCTCGTGGTTGGCTTCAACGTGGTAGGTTTCGACTACGAGGTGCTGAAGGCTTACACCGATTATCCCCTGCGAAAGCTCCCCACGATGGACATCATGAACGACGTCTACCGAGTCCTGGGCTTCCGCCTGGGCCTCGACGCTCTGGCCAGCGCCACGTTAGGAACAACCAAGTCGGCCGACGGGATGCAGGCCATCCGCTGGTGGCGCCAAGGCATGATGAAGGAGCTTTTCGACTACTGCCAACAGGACGTGGAGATCACACGTCAACTTTACGAATTCGGGAAGCAAAACAAGTACGTCCAGTATCGGGACCGGCAGTGGAGGATCAGGAGAGTGCCGGTGAACTGGAGCAACGGATAAACAGCGGATAGGCGCTCACGTATGCCCAAGGGACGCCCCTTCAAACGTTAGAAGTCCCGGTCAATCCGCGGCGCACCCCAAAGGAGGCTTTATGGCGCGACTTAAAGAAATGCTCCGGTGGCGAACGATTTCGGGCGACAAGGTAGCTGTCGGTGGCGTCACCGTAACGCCCCAGTCGCGAGCGCTTATCATTCGTTGGCCCCGCGGTGGCCTGATTTTGAACTGCCCCGTTGGCATTCTGGTGGAGCGAGGCGAGCAAACGGAGCGTATCCCCATTGTGGACGTCACCCGCATAGCTCAACGTTAACCGCGCAGGCGGCTTTTTGGCTCCCTGAAACTATTTGACAAATCCCATAAAATGCAGTATAATACATTCAAGAAAATAGCGCCGATGAGTTTACTATAGCGGCGGCAAGGCAAGCGACAAAGTTTCTTCAATAAATGCCTAAGAAAAAGGAGATAAAAGGAGACAGAATGAATATCTACGTAGGCAATTTGTCACACGAGGTCACCGAAGAAGATTTGCGACAGGCTTTTAAAACCTTCGGGGAGGTCACATCTGCCAAAATCATCACGGACAAATTCAGCGGTGTATCGAGGGGATTCGGGTTCGTGGAGATGCCCACCAAAGCTGAAGCCCAGGCCGCGATCACCGGCCTGAACG
>CAYUPJ010000003.1:0-50614 GCA_964446635.1 uncultured Anaerolineae bacterium | reverse complement strand
CGGCGTCGCTGTGGGAGGTGAAGGCATCACAGTGACCCCTCCAGGAGGTGTTGCTGTGTGAGTCGCCACCATAACAACCGTAGCCGGTATCGGAGCTGGCTGTGACTTGATCAATCCGCCTGCCACTACCAGCACGGCCCCCACCAGCAGGACAGCGATAGCTACCAGCAAGAATGGTGTAAGCCGCAACGCTCTAGGCCGGATAGCGGGAGGAGCGACACTAACTGTCGGCTTGGAAGACGGCGGGCCAGGCGGCACTTTGCCCAATAGGGCCTGCCGCATCTCCCCGGCCGTCTGATACCGCTGGTTGGGATAGACCTCCATGGCCCGCAGCATCACTCGCTCTGTGTTCCCCGCAAGCTGCGGGTTCACTTGGCGTGGCGGGACCAAAACGCCCGGCGTTAGCATCCGTTGGTGGACGTCTGGCGGGGCGACATGGGTTAGCAAGTGGTACAGTGTGGCCCCCAGGGAGTAGATGTCGGACCGGGCATCGGTATGGCCAGCGCCGGCGTACTGCTCCAGCGGGGCGTACTCCGGCGTTCCCAATCCTCGCAGTGCGGTCTTCGTCCGTGGGTCTTTAGGGTCCAGCAGTTTGACCAGCCCGAAGTCCACCAGCTTGATCTTGCCCTGAGGGGTCAGCCGGATGTTGCCTGGTTTGATGTCGCGGTGGATGATGGGCTTCGGGTGCTGGTTGTGCAGGTATTCCAGGGCGTCCAGTACCTGCTCAGTCCAGATCAACACCGGCTTTTCAGGCAGCGGCTTGCCGGTGCGCTGTAGGGTGCTTTCCAGGTCTTCGCCCTCCACGTACTCCATCACCAGGTACTGGCGGCCAGTGCCTGGATCGGTGAAGCGGTCGCTGACCCGTGGCAGGTTGGGGTGAGAAAGCTGAGCCAGAATGCGCGCCTCCTGCTCGAACTGCTGGCGAGCCTCGGGGCTGGTCTGCAGGTTTTCCTTGACTGCCACCTGCACCCCCAGGCGGTTGTCCTCGGCCAGGTAGACGCGGCTCATCCCGCCCTCACCCAGCAGGAGGATGATGCGGTACCGTCCTCCCAGCACCGTCCCCGAGGGCAGTGCACCTACCCATGACATTTGTTGCATCGTTTGCCTCGTCTTTCTGTCAAGTCATCGTGTTATAGATGGATAAGCAATTCGCTGGCGTTGAATAGTTCGTCCATGGCCAATAACCGCAATTCTTCAACTTGCTCAGGGGCAAGGAGCGGAGCAACCCATTCCCCACTGATGGTGTTACCCTGTTGGAGTTCGAGGGCCTTGACTCGAGGTTGCCCCAGCCGGCGATAGGCCAATCGGATGTAGGCTACGCCAGCGGGGTCGTCCGCCTGCACGATCAGTTGCTGGTGCTCGCCGTCGTAGCGCCAGGACAGACGCGGCGGCTGAAAGTCGTGGGCCTCCACGTGGCCCTGCCAGGAATAAACCCCCGTCTCAGGGATGATAACCCGTTCCTGGGTGCAAAACTCTTGCAAAGCCCCTGCGCCAGACACGGTCAACCTGACCTCCGCCGGATTTGCAGGGCCGAGGCCATAAGCTCCCTGACTGGCCGGATTGACCACCGACCGCAGGCGGCGCTGGTCGAAACCGGACACACGGGCCGTCACTGCATCCACGGTGACCGGATCGAAGCCGATCACCACCGTGCCCAAGGGACGAGGGTGAGGTTCATACTGGCTGGCTTCCCCAGCCGCGATGCCGTCTACGATAGCCAGGTATCGCCGCTGGCGCTCTGGCCGTAGCACACCCGTCCGATCGGCATAGAGCAAGATGCGGTTCAAGTCGGCCATGGAGCGCCAGATGGTGTCGTTCTCCAGATACTCCCCCTGCGCCCCCATGGCCAGATCAACGTCGGACGTGTGCGCACAATCTTTTAGCTGACCGTCCGCGTAACCATCCCAGGACGGGATGATGCCCAACATGTTCTTCATGTTCAGCGTTAGCCCCCCAGAGCAGTGCACCTTGATCTTGGGTACGCTGATCACGACGTCGGCCTGCAACACCGTCGGGGCGATGCGATAATTGCCAATGCCAGGGTCGCCGCCAGGACGCAATTCTTTGCGATGGGCATCGTACCAGTGTCGGTTGACGCCGTGGAAAGCCGAGATCTCCCCCAGGGCAACTAGGGGTGTGCCCTCTGGTGCTGCTTTGTTCAAGTCCTCCAGCACCACTGGCACGCCATGCTCTTGCGCCAGGTGCTGTACCATCTGCTGGATGCCAGTGTTCAGGACCAGGCGGTCGAAGACGCCAACTGCCCAGGGACCTTCGCCAAGGATGATCCGTCCAGCAGGGCCGCAGGCTAGATAAGCGTAGTCAATCACAGCGCGGATCACCGCCGGGTGGGTGATCTTGCCCCGATCCCACAAGGCGTCGTCAACCAGGTTGGGCTTGATAAGTACTATGTCGCCGGGCTGAATGACCCCAGCCAGGGGGTTCCAATCTCGCTCTCCGTATCCATCAGGGTGGAGAGCACGCAACCCCTGCCGCACCAGATCGTAAGCGCCATTTCCAGAAACGGGCTGATCCTGGGGGAAAGGGTACTCCGGATAAATCTGAGATGGGTCAAACGGTGGTATGCTCGGATAATCACTGACCTGTGGATTGTAGGCCACGATCACAGGGGCCAGCGTGTCCTCAGCCAGGACTTCCTCCACCACGGGAGTAGGTGTCGTGGTCGAAGTTGAGGTAGGAGTGGAAGTCTCGGTATACGTAGGCTCGGGAGTCAGCGTGTCAGTGGGCGTGGAGGTTGGAATCCGGGTGGACGTAGGCTCAGGCGTTAGTGTAGCAGTAGATGAGGCCGTAGGTGTGGGGCCGGCAGGAAGTTGGGACAATTGTCCTTTCGCTGCTCGTCTGGCGCAACTCGCGGCTCCCAGGGCGCTCACGAGCCCCAGTCCACAAAGGCGCAAGAACTCTCGACGGGATAGTATCTGTTTGTTGGCCTGCTGATGCGTTTGCATTCTTTCTTACTCCAGATCCATCAGAATCAGATTGCCCAACAAGGTGGGATTACTGTGCGTGCTGCGGTTGGGCGAGGTAGAGACCATACACTCCTGGTCAGAAGTGCCAGGCGTGTCGTTGTCGCTCAAGCTCAATGCGAATCCGTAAGCGCTTTCCGTCTGGGGTTGCACTCCCAGCACCCACCAGGGGATCGCAGCTTCCAAAACGTAGCCATTGGCAGTCTGGCGGGCAGCCATCTCGATCATCGTCCCGCTCCTCTCCGATGGCAACCAAACGTAGGCCTCAGGCGGACGGTCGGCGAAGTTGCCGGCTGAAAGTCCGATCTGGTTATCATCGTCGCTCAGCTTATCGTCGGCAAAATCCGCCTCCAGTTGGGCATCAAGCTGGATCTCGACATCGTCGCCTTTGTACATCGTCCGTCCGCTCTCATTCTGTACAGATTGGTCATCGGTCACCTCGACCCCCAGGTAGAGATTGTCAATGCCCCAGGCAATGAAGAAGATACCACTCAGATCCCGCCAGCCCTGCCAGTTTTCGGCCTTGAAAACTGGATTCTGGATGTTGTAGGACTTTCCTCTCCACTCCTCAAAATTGCCGTCAATATAGGGCGGCCGCTCCGTCCGGTAGGCGAAGATAACATCACCGCTGCTCTGGCGCAGCCGCAGATGGCTGGCTACCCGCGCTTCTCGCTCGGCCCGGGTGAGCGTCGGTGTGGGGGAAGGTGGCACTGGGGTCGGCGTGGGCGGGATGGGAGTCTCAGTAGCCGGCACGGGCGTAGCAGTGACGACAATGATGATGGGGGTAGGCGTCGGTGGTAGCCGCGTGGGAGTAGCTGGTACCGGCGTAGTAACCCTTGGCGTTGCTGTGGGCGTCGGCCGCACAACTGTTGTAGCCGGTGTCGAAGCTGATCGCAGAAGATTGAACAACACGCCCGCGATCACACACGTGACCCCGATCAGCAGGACCACGGCGGCTACCAGCAAGAAGGGCGTGGTGCGTTGCACAAGAGGGGCTGTCGGCTTGGGAGTTGGCGGACTGGGTGGGATCTTTCCCAGTAGAGCCCTTTTCATCTCCGCTGCTGTCTGGAAGCGCTGGGTGCGGTCGTGGGCCAGGGCTTTCATGATCGCTGCCTCCACGTGCGGAGACACAGACGAGTTCAGGCTACGCGGTGGGGTGGTGTTGAAGGTGAAGGGGGGATACAACGTTGGGTCGCGCTTGGTCAAGAGGTGGTGTAACGTCGCCCCCAAGCTGTAGATGTCCGAACGGACGTCGGTCTGTCCCTTGCCTGCATACTGCTCCGGTGGGGCATAGCCCAGGGTGCCCATCCTCAGTGTGTCGGTGGTCTTGCCAGGCTTGAAGACACGCGCGATGCCAAAGTCAATGAGCTTGACCGTGCCCACTCTGTCCACCATGACGTTGCCGGGTTTCAGATCACGGAAGATCACCGGGGGCTGCCTGCTGTGGAGATAAGTCAGCACATCGCAGAGCTGCGTGGCCCAGTTGAGCACCTGACTCTCGGGCAGGAAACCTGGTGTGCGACTCAGGGTGTCTTCCAACACTTCGCCGTCTACATAGTCCATCACCAGGTAGTGCTTACCCCCTTCGGTGAAGTGATCAGACACTCGCGGCACGTTAGGGTGATCAAGCGAGGCCAGCATGGATGCTTCCTGTTGGAACTGCTGCTGGGTCTGAGCCTGTTCGGCTGGGGAGGCGCTGGGATCGGGGATCATTTCCTTGACAGCGATTAGCCTGTTCGCCAAGCGCATATCCTGTGCCAAGTAGACAGCGCCCATGCCGCCCCGGCCCAATGTCTGCAGGATAGTATAGCGGCCTTGTAAGATCGTGTTAGGTGTGAGCATAAGGTCTTCTCCGTGATCTGACAGACTATCTTGAAGGGTTGGGCACCATCAACTCGCTCTCGTCGCCAATCACGACGACGAACAGAATGAAGTGGTGTCATTAACGATGCTTCCCACTTCTCTGGACTCACCCTAGAATCCACTTTGCACCGGGATCGTCTTGTTTCCCCCGTTGCTGCGGATGATAACCTGTCCGATCTTACCATGCATTGGACTTCCGGACTTCTCCTTTACTGCAACAGTCAGTTGGTTGGATCGGAAATTCCCCGCCGGGTCTGTCACGATCCAGCCTTCCGCCTCGATCCTGCCCTCTATCGAGCTATAGCCAGCAGTCGCGTTTTGGATAACCAGGGTGCCTCTTCCACGGTTGTCCAGGGTCAAGACATCAGGATAGACGATGAGTACCGGCTTGGTGCTGTGAGCTTGCAATCTAATGGTCTGTCGCCCACTGCGGCTCTCGACGAGAAGGACGTTCTCTGAGATCAAGCCTGCAGGCAAAGCAGTGGTTTGCACGTGGACTTTGATCTGAGTTGCACCGCCTGGTGGGCAGCCGAAATAGGCTTCAGGAACCGATAACCAGGACACCAGACCACTCGCGCGGCCAAAGAGATAACCCGTACCCTTATTGGTAATGTCCAGCGATACCTCAATGGTTGGTCCCCAAGGTATCGTGCCGCAATCGAGCACTGTCGGACATCTGAGGATCCCCTGTCCCTTGCTCTGGCCCGTCCCCACCAGCCATTCGGCTAAGCCCGAGTTTCGTTCGAACGGATCGCCATCTTTGACTCGGTTGGCAATCCTCTGTGCGTCATCTGCCAGGCCATACTGGTGTATCTCCCGCAGCCAGGTCTCGAAGTAACCGTTGCAGAGCTGGCTGACGGCGCGCTCCCAACCTTGCTCACAGAGCTGGACCAGTTCCTCCACGCTGTGGGCTACTAGGCCAGGTGCCAAAGTGTAGGGCGCCGACGCGGTGATCGGTGCTGACACGGCCTGATGCGGCAGAGCCGACACCGGTACACGCCCGGCCAACGCCTGCTTCATCTCCTCCGCTGTCTGAAAGCGGGCGGTGACTTCGGGCTGAGTGGCCTTGGCAATAACTGCCTCGACGGTGGGAGATAGACCAGAGTTGATGTTCCTCGCTGGTGGCAGGTTGAAGGGCGATAGCGATGGGTCGTAGCCTGTCCATAACTGGTGCAAGGTCACTCCCAGACCATAGATGTCCGAACGAGCATCGGTTTGACCGGTGCCGTATTGCTCCGGTGCAGCGTAACCTGGCGTGCCCATGACCTGCGTATCCTTGCCTTTCCCTGGCTGAAACAGCCGGGCAATGCCGAAGTCAATGAGCTTGATTCGTCCCTCCAGGTCCAACATGACATTGGCTGGCTTCAGGTCACGGAAGATGACCGGAGGCCGGCGGCTGTGCAGGTAGGCCAGGACATCACAGAGCTGGATAGCCCAACTCACCGCCTCATCCTCGGCCAGGAAGCCCGCCGCGCCGTGCAGCGCCTGTTCCAGTGTGCGCCCCTGGATGAAATCCATCACCAGGTAGTGCTTGCCTTCCTCGGTGAAATAGTCGCTCACCTTGGGCAGGTTGCCGTGGTCCAAGGTGGCCAGTAGTTGAGCCTCTCGCCGGAAGGCGTCTACAGCCCGTTGCCTATCTAAAGGATTGGTGATGGCGGCGTCGCTCATCTCTTTGATGGCCCACAGCTTGCCCTGAATGCGTTGATCTGTGGCCTGGTAGACGGCGCCCATGCCGCCGCCTCCCACCTTGCGCACGATGGTGTAGCGCTCGGCGAGAACGGCGTTAGGCTGGAGCGTGCCAGTCTGCTGCACCAGCCCCTTGAGGGGCGTAGCACAGTAGTAGCAGAAGCGAGCCTCGGGTCGGTTGGCCGTGCCGCAGGATGGGCAAGGAATCTCGCTCACCAGTGGTGTAGCACAGTTAGAGCAGAAACGAGCGTCATCACGGTTGAGTGTTGCACAATTTGGACATTGCTTGGTCATACTGGTCATCCTTTCTGCCTTGGTTCTAACATAACGCGGCTTCCAGCCACAACTGAACTTCTGTGTGTGTCATTGCGAGGAAGCGGAGCGACGAAGCAATCTCCAACTCGCGACGGAAGGGATTGCTTCGGCGGAAAAGCGTCGCCTCGCAATGACATGTCCCCCACAACATTCTCGCGAACAATGCAAGTGTTCGAGGGTAATACCATAGTTGCATCAGCGTCCTTCTCGTGCATCTGCCAGCGCCAACTCGATCAATGGTTGCGCTAGATTCACCGGCCGCACCAGGCCGATCTTGCCCGGCAGCCGAACGGTTTCGGTAGCAGCCTCGGAGGGGACACCGACCAGTTGTCCCTCACGGTCAATGGCCGCCCCGCCGCTGTTGCCGGGGTTGATCTCGGCATCGGTCTTGATCCAGCCTTCATCGGTCAGAAATCCGGACACCGAGCCCTTGGTGAAGGTCACCGTAGCTCCGCCCAGTCCCGGAAAGCCGATGATGGACAGCTCGTCGCCGATTTCTACCGTATCTGAGTCGCCAACCGGCATTGTGGTGAGGTTCAGATTGGCAGGCAGGTCTTGGCCATCTTGGGTGGCGATGATCTTGATGAGTGCCAGGTCCATGACCTGGTCACTCTGCATCAACTCGGCGATGTACTCGACCTGCGGCGGGTCCCTAAGGTCAGGCGGACTAACGGCAACGTAGATGAGTCCCCGCCGGTTGTAAAGCAGACCCGTGTCTGCATCGCCTACCACGTGGAAGTTGGTCAGAATGTGTCCCTTTTCCGTCAGCACGCTGCCCGACCCGGCGGAGGAACGGCTTTCCCCATCCACCGGCACGATGATCTGCACCGTCGCCAGAAGCGCCCTATTCAGCGCATCGGAAGGCGATGTGGTCGGTGTCGGCTGCGCCAGGGTTGGCGAGGGGGTTGGTGGCATCGGTGTCGCCGTGACTGGGGCGGGCGTCGGTGATACCTGCACTGGCGTAGGCGGTGTACTCGTTGGGACCACGGCTGCCATTGTCGTCGGTTTGGTTGTGGCAGGCGCTGTGGTCTCTGAAGGCTTCCCTGGCTCTCTGCCTACCAACAGAGTACCAGTGATCATCAGTGCCACCACGACGACAGTTGCTCCAGCAGCGTAGACGACGCGGCGCGGTACGACTCGAGCCGGTCGGGTTGCGAAGGTGTGGCCACACTGCCCACAGAACCTGGCACCTAGGCGGTTCTGTTTCCCACATTGAGGGCATACCTTCATCGTCATGGCGGGTGCCAATGGCGCACGGCACTGCGCACAGAATTTGGCTTGGGGTCTGTTGTTTGCTCCGCAGTTAGGACAATTCATGATTGACTCCACTATGGTCCTTCTCTTTCTGAAGCGGCCAGAAGCTCGGATACGGTGACCAGTTGGAACTCCTTCTCCTTGAGTTTGGCGATGACCGTAGGTAGCGCCTCGGCGGTGTGCCAACCGCGTTCGTTCATGTGCATGATAACGATGGAGCCATTGCGGGCCTCGGTTTCCACGGCACGGATGATGTCCTCGGCGCTGATGTTGGGGTCGGGGTCGCCGGTTACCACGTCCCATTGGATGATCTGCAACCCTTGCCCCGCAATGACATCCAGCGCTTCCTGAGTGTAAGTGCCGAAGGGTAAACGGAAGAGGGTAGGCCGCTTGCCTGTCAACCCATAGATGATCTCTTGGGTCTTAGTAATCTCCTCGATCATTACCTCGGGGAGGATGGCAGCGAAGTCAAGGTGGCTGTAGGAGTGGTTCCCCAGTTCAAAGTATGGTACCTGGGCAAGCAGCTTCGTCTCCTCAGGGTGCGATTCCGCCCACAGGCCACCGAGGAAGAGCGTGGCTGCGGTATTAGTTTCGGTGAGGGTTCTAATAATGCCCACGTCATAGCCGGCCATCAGCTCTCTTGTCTGGCAGGCGTCGAAGGTGAGGGCAACCATTGGCTTGTTGCGGTCGCCGTGGATGATCAGCACGCCTTCTCCCAGCGGCGGTGGGGCCACGGTGGCGACCGTCAGCAGGTTGCAGCCTGGCGGCACCTCGACCCACATCGCAGCAACCCAGCCACTCCCGCCCTCGGGCCGCTGTACCAGCAGCCAATCACCAGTCGAGCTGCGCGCCGTCACTGTCACCACTGTTCCCTTCACGAGCAAACCCATGCTGGCATACTGTACACCGGGGCCCTGGCGCACATTTAGTGTATCGGCGGTGACCGTGACCACTGTGGTTATGAGGACCGCCGGGGTTGCAGTAGGCGGTGTGAAGGTGGGCGAGATCATCGTAGTCGCAGTGGGCAGGGCGATGGTGGGCGAAGTTGTCAGGGTTGGAGGTGGTGTCTCCAGCTTGGCAAGCGGCACTTCTTGCGTAATGGGCGTAGGCGATAGAGGCGGTGACAGGAATGAGGGTGTTGTCGTCCCCGTCTGGGTAGGTGTGACTAAAAGTGTAGGCGCAGATGATACTGCCGTGTTCAAGGGATTGGATGGAACCGCCGACGGCTGGGCTGCCGGTGCGCCTGTCTGTATGGACAGCGCCAGAACGAGCAATCCCGCGCTGGTGGCGAATAGGCCGATGCTAATGGCGAGGGCCATAGTGGGGTGACGACTCTGCCATTGACGAAGTTTGTGTTTAATAGGATGCATGTCTGACTCCTTTAGAGACGGTACGAAAAGTCCAGTCCAGGCGGGGCAGCGCAGAATCCCTAACTGCGACACTTCCCCAGCTTATTTTGGGCTGTATCCTTGAGCCCTTTGATATGATCACGATTAGTGTGATTGGGCGAGTCTTCGTATTGAAGCTCTGCTATCTTCCGCCACTGATCGCAGGCCATGCTATCCCAGCCTTTCTTCTCATAGGCTAGTGCCAGGATGTAACAGGTGTTGATGCAAAAGGGATCGTAGGCTGCTGCGGTCTCGGCGTAGGTGATAGCCAAATCAATCTGGCCCAGATCATAGTAACTGCCGGCCAGGTGATAGAGTCCCTTGACATAGGCGGGCCGAGCATTCACGATCTGATACCAAATATCCATTGCCTGTGCTTTGCTCTGAGATGTGTCCTGCCTGTAGAGCTGTTCAGCCTGTGTATTCAGCGCATCGGCCTGGGCCAGGGGCATGACCGTTGGCAAAGGAATCGGCGTTGACGTAGGCGGAATGGGCGTGTCGGTAGCCGGCACCGGTGTCGCGGTGACCACAATGACAATGGGGGTTGCTGTGGGCGGCACAGGTGTATCCGGGGCGGGCCCCGGCGTAGCAGTGACGACAATGGGAGTGGGTGTCGGCGGCACCGGCATGTGGGTCAGTGGTGTATGAGTGGGCACCACAACTACCGCAGTCGGTGTCGGAGTTGACTGCAGGAGCTTGATCAATACGCTTGCCATCACCAGCACCGTGCCCAACAGCAGGACCACAGCGGCTACCAGCAAGAAAGGCGTGATGCGCTGCATGAGCCCAGGCTGCCGAGCGGGAGGGGCAACAGGGACTGTCGGCTGGGGAGATGGCGGACCAGGTGGCATCTTACCCAATAGAGACTGCTTCATCTCCGATGCAGTCTGGAACCGTTGGGCGCGGTCGTGGGCCAGGGCCTTCATGATCGTTGCCTCCACGTGGGGAGACACAGCCGGGTTCAGGCTGCGCGGTGGGGTGGTGTTGAAGGAGAAGGGCGGATGCTGAGTTGGGTCGCGCCTGGTCAACAGGTGATGCAACGTGGCCCCCAGGCTGTAGATGTCTGAACGGACGTCAGTCTGTCCCCTGCCGGCGTATTGCTCTGGCGGGGCATAGCCCATGGTGCCCATCTTCAGCGTGTCGGTGGTCTTGCCCGGCTTGAATAGACGCGCGATGCCAAAGTCAATGAGCTTGACCGTACCGCTTCGGTCTATCATGATGTTGCCGGGTTTCAGGTCACGGAAGATCACCGGAGGCTGCCTGCTGTGGAGATAAGTCAGCACATCGCAGAGTTGCATCGCCCAGTTGAGCACCTGACTCTCGAGCGGGAAACCTGGCGTGCGGTTTATGATGTCTTCCAACGTTTCGCCGTCCACATAGTCCATCACCAGGTAGTGCTTGCCCCCTTCGGTGAAGTGGTCAGACACTCGCGGCAGGTTAGGGTGGTCAAGCGAGGCCAGCGTGGAAGCCTCCCATTGAAACTGTTGCTGGGCCTGGGCCTGTTCCGCTGGGGATGCACTAGGGTCGGGGATCAGTTCCTTGACCGCCACTGGCCTGTTGGCCAGGCGCATGTCCTGGGCCAGGTAGACGGCCCCCATGCCGCCAACGCCCAGCGTTCTGACGATGCGATATCTGCTTTGTAGAAAAGTACCCGGTGCGAGCATTGTCCCTCCTTCCTATTCTGTCCTGAACACAAATGCGACCTGCCCGAAGCGCACAGTCGAACCGTTCTTCAGTGCATTGGTGCTGATCCTACGCTCCTGGGCTGAGTCGCCGCTATAGCTCACAAATGTACCCTGGGCACTATCCAGGTCGCGGACTACCCAGCGGCCAGCGTCCTGTCGCAGCTCAGCATGGCGAGGCGATACTGATGGATGGGTCAGTACGATGTCGTTGCCAGCCTCGGAACCAACGGTGACGATTGCCTTGGTCATCTCGTAGACCATCTCCAGCCAGGGCGAACCCTGCGCTAGTTGGTGGAAGATCAGGGTGGCCTCGCCCAGCTTGATCAACGAGCCATCTTTGAGGGCATTCTTGGCACTGGGACGCAATTGCGCCGGATCGCCGCCGAAGCTAACGGCAGTGTGGCCCTGGCTCAGGTCAGTGATCACGTAGCGACCGCCCTCCAGGCCGATGCGAGCGTGCTGAGCCGCTACCGTGGGCGCAGGGATGATGATGTCACTGCCCTCAGCGCTGCCAAGTGAAACCCTCTCTTTGGTTATGGCAAAGTGCGCGACCAGGCGGGCTGGCGCTGGCCGGGAAGGCGGCATGGGCATCACCGGCTGGGGAATCGGGCCGGCTGGTAGGGCAACAGCAGGGACCGGTGTAGGCGCCACTGCTTCCACTACTTCGGGGGCCGGGCGGCGGGCATAGATGCGGTGGAACACGCCAGGTAAGGCGAGAAGAACTAACAACAGCAACAACAGGGCGCCGAAGAAGGGATAGTTGATGGACGATTTGATGATGCCTCCTACGGCGTAAGGCCGGTTAGTGCTGAGAGTACCTCCGCCATGCTCGGTATTCACCACCACCTCCCGCTGCGTGCCGTCTAGCTCAGGTGTGAGGGAGATGTAACTGAGCACGTATTCGTTCTGCAGTTCCTCAGCGATCTTGCGGTACAGCTCGGCCAATTGATCGGCCGTTGGTGTCTGGTGGAATTCACCACCTGTTTCCTCAGCCAGCTTCCTCAGACGGTTGGCGTCTATGTCTCCCCCGCTCCCCAGGCCAACAGTGTACACCGGGATGTGGTTATCTTTGGCAAAGGCAATCGCCTGGCCCACCGAACGGCGGCTGTTCTCATCTATGCCGTCGGTGAGGGCAATGACCACCATTCGGCCAGAGGCACCCTGGAGTTGCTGCACAGACGCATAGACGGCATCATGGAAGGCGGTCCCACCACCCGCACTGACGGCATCAATCTGCTTCATCAGAGCATCCTTGTCTGCGCGGTTGACGGGCTTCAGGGGTGACAGCGTGTTTATGCTATTGTTGAAGACCAAGATGCCCAAGCTGTCCATATCCTCGCGGGTCATGGACACAAAAACCTTCGCCGCCTCTTGAGCACCTTCCATCTTGCTACCATCACTCATGCTGCCGCTGTGATCAATGACCAGCACCGCGGTCACGGCCTGCTCCCCCGCGCCCAAGAAGCCAGCGATCTTGACTGAAATGCCATCCTCGGTCAGATCAAAGGTCTCCTGGCCCAGACCCCGCACCGGCTGTCCTGCCTTATCGCGAACCAGCACATGGGTGTTGATGGTGGGGAAGGCCGAATCGGCATCTATGAGGGTTATCGAGGCCGTGGATCCGTCGGGGCCAGTGGCCACCCCAGGACGTGTTGTACCCAGGCCCATGAGGATGACCCAGCCGATGGCAAAGATGATGAGAATGGCCAGTAGAATCGTTTTCCGTGTTAACCGTCTCATTTTTGCCCTCCTTCCAGGTTGAATATCACTTGGGTTTTGCCCAGTTGGATGCGGTCGCCGTGCTTGAGCAAGTGGGACTGCCCCATGGTCTGCTTGTTGACCAGGACGGGGTGCGCCAGTGGCCGCAGCACGAAAGTCTTCTGCGTCTGCTCGATAACAGCGTGGTGGGGATAGATGTCGTCATCGCCTGGGAGCACCACATCGCAGTCATCGGCCTTGCCCAGGCGGGTCTCTTTGTGGGTCAAGGTGAAGGTGCGCCCTTCCAGTCGGCCTACCACCACCTTGAGCCAGGCCGTGCGCAAGATGTCCTCCACCAGCCCGATGAGGGAGCCAATGCAGGCCCCCAGGATGATGAGGCCCACGGCGCTACCTACGGTGAGGGATAGCTCGCGGTCGTGGGTGACGGCTCGCAGCAGCGTGCTCAGCCGCTCGTAGGTGCTACCGCCGATGAGCCCGCCCAGCAAGCCCCCCACCGCCCCATATCTGGTCTTGGGCGTTGAGCTCTGCACCCGGCCTTCGCTGGTGCCCACCAGCAGGCCGAAAATGGCCCAACCTGCGGCACGGGGCCACACGCCACCACCGGCGAACTTAAAAATCACCTCGCCGATGACCAGACCGATCAGCCCACCCACCAGCCCGATGATGCTCCCCAGGAAGACACCCCTGCTCAGCCGGCGCCAGGAGCGGCTCACCGTGAGCCCATCCACCGCGCCGATGGCCCCACCAATGCAGATACCTACCGTTGCCCCCAGCAGGGCATCCTTCAGGAACAGCATCAGCAGGTTGGAGATGTCAATGTTCAGAAACAGGCCGATGAACAGCCAACTGATCAGCCCGCCCAGCGCGCCGAACAGAGCGTTGTAGTAGATGCGTTGTTTGTCAATGGACATAATGATCCTCCTTAATGTTGTAATCAGACGGATACCAACTCGTCAGCGTGTTCCGGGTCAATATCGGTAAACTGATCCGGCATCTCCTTGACCATACATTCGCGGCTGGCCAGATTAGTGTCCTGAGCCAGATAGATTGTGGCCGTCTCGCCCTGACCGATGATGCGGGTGATCTTGTAGCGATTGTGGAGGGCAGAGCCAAGGGGAAACTGGTGGGGCGGAGTTGCGGTCAGCAAGGCTCCGCACTTGGCACAGTACTGCGCTGTATCTCGGTTCGGAGTGTTACAATTGGTGCAGCGTATCATAGGCTGTTCTCGCTTGGTCTCACCGCTGATGGACTACAGATCTTGGTTGTGGTCGTCGCTTTCGTCTACCCTGAAGTGATTGTGCTTCCATTTGTGGTCGTGGTGGCCCCAGAACGAATGGGTACATCCAGCAGTGTTCCGATGTCCTGGACTTCGACGACATAGTTCCCCGCCGTGATGTCCCAGGAGATTGCCCCGGTGTTGTCCGTGCGGCCATCCAGGAATCGGTCACCCTTGACGATGTTGCCACTGACATCCTTTGTCTGATAATACACACCTACCCAACGGCTGGCAATGGGATTTCCCGCTGGATCTTTCAAGGCAACAGTCAGTCTTCCCAGGGTCAGGATGATCCGGTTGGTCTCTCCACTCTTGATCTCGTGGTTCAACTCCTCTCCCCACACATATCCCGCCACGTCACGTATCTCAACCGTGTACTTGCCAGCCGTGATGTTCCACCAAACCACGCCGGTGTCGTCTGTCCGCCCATCCAGAATCCGGTCTCCTTTAATCGTATTACCATACACATCCTGCTTTTGCAGGTACACCCCGACCCACCTGCCTGCTACAGGTTGCCCTTGTACGTTACGTACCCCTATCGTCAACCGCCCCAACTGCACCAGAATATTCGTCGTCTGCCCAGGCAGCATGGCGTGGTTCAATTCCTCGCCCCATACATAGCCTGAGATGTCCCCTATCACCACGGCATACACCCCAGGCGTGAGGTCATACACGATGCCTCCGGTGTTATCCGTCCGCCCCTCGGCGATACGGTCCCCCTTGATGGGATTACCGCTGATGTCGGTCTTCTGGAGATAGATCCCTGTCCATCGCCCTTCCAGAGGTTTACTGTCTGCATCTATGACTCCGATCAAGAGTCTGCTTAGGGTGACAGACAGCACTGTGGCTTGGCCCTGATTGACGGTGTAATTGTACTCGTTGCCCCAGAGGTAGCCGGCATAGTCACCGAGAGCCACGGCGTAGGTGCTGGGCTGGAGAGTGAAGAAGATGCTGCCTGTGTCGTCGGTGCGGCCATCAGCGATGCGGTCGCCCTTGACAGGGTTGCCGCTGATGTCGGTCTTCTGTTGATAGATGCCTACCCACGAATGCCTCTTCGGCGTCCCATCAGCTAGCTTGATGTTAACCCTGATACCGCTCTCAGTCGAAGGCTGCTGTATGACCTGGACAGAGGATAGTATCTCGGACGCTACTGGAGTCGGGCGTTGCACAGCCTCCAGGGTCGGTATGCTGCTGGTCGTCAGCCCATCCGTGAATGTAGTGAAACCTGGTTGAACAGGTACATCCAGCAGTGTTCCGATGTCCTGGACTTCGACGACATAGTTCCCCGCCGTGATGTCCCAGGAGATTGCCCCGGTGTTGTCCGTGCGGCCATCCAGGAATCGGTCACCCTTGACGATGTTGCCACTGACATCCTTTGTCTGATAATACACACCTACCCAACGGCTGGCAATGGGATTTCCCGCTGGATCTTTCAAGGCAACAGTCAGTCTTCCCAGGGTCAGGATGATCCGGTTGGTCTCTCCACTCTTGATCTCGTGGTTCAACTCCTCTCCCCACACATATCCCGCCACGTCACGTATCTCAACCGTGTACTTGCCAGCCGTGATGTTCCACCAAACCACGCCGGTGTCGTCTGTCCGCCCATCCAGAATCCGGTCTCCTTTAATCGTATTACCATACACATCCTGCTTTTGCAGGTACACCCCGACCCACCTGCCTGCTACAGGTTGCCCTTGTACGTTACGTACCCCTATCGTCAACCGCCCCAACTGCACCAGAATATTCGTCGTCTGCCCAGGCAGCATGGCGTGGTTCAATTCCTCGCCCCATACATAGCCTGAGATGTCCCCTATCACCACGGCATACACCCCAGGCGTGAGGTCATACACGATGCCTCCGGTGTTATCCGTCCGCCCCTCGGCGATACGGTCCCCCTTGATGGGATTACCGCTGATGTCGGTCTTCTGGAGATAGATCCCTGTCCATCGCCCTTCCAGAGGTTTACTGTCTGCATCTATGACTCCGATCAAGAGTCTGCTTAGGGTGACAGACAGCACTGTGGCTTGGCCCTGATTGACGGTGTAATTGTACTCGTTGCCCCAGAGGTAGCCGGCATAGTCACCGAGAGCCACGGCGTAGGTGCTGGGCTGGAGAGTGAAGAAGATGCTGCCTGTGTCGTCGGTGCGGCCATCAGCGATGCGGTCGCCCTTGACAGGGTTGCCGCTGATGTCGGTCTTCTGTTGATAGATGCCTACCCACGAATGCCTCTTCGGCGTCCCATCAGCTAGCTTGATGATTACTTTGAGACCCGTCTTGCCCGAGGGCTCCGTGGACACAAGCACAGCATTGAACTTTTCTGATTCGATAGTAGGCGTCGGGGTGCCGGGTGCCAGTGTCGGAGTCGGAGTTTTCGGGACCGGGGTAGGTGTGTGCGTCGGTGGTACGGGTGTATACGTGGGTGGAATCGGCGTCGGTGTTGGCGGTACAGGTGTGGGTGTGTCCGTAGGTGGAATTGGTGTCCGCGTAGCCGTTGGGTGTGGCGTTGGGCTAGAGACAACCGGGGTATGAGTAGCTGCAGCAAGGGTCGGTGTCGGCAGCAGCGGTGTATGGGTGGGAAGCACAGGGGTAGCCGTATGTGGCACCATGGTCGAGGTAGGCGAAGCAATGGCTACAAGCGTCGGAGTTGGCCTCGGACGGCCTACAATCACAACAGCGCCGAAAAAGCAAAGGTATAGCACCACTAAGCTGCCCAACAGGGCCGCGATCTTACCTACTCGACTAAGGTTATTAAACCACTGCATGTTCTTCCTCCTTTCATTTGCGGGTGTATCTCATCACCACTTGATTTTACGGAACGTCCCCGTCTCGGTTAGTCGAATTCCCGCAATCCCTCCCCCAACACTGCCCAGGAACGCCAGAAACAACGAGAGAGGGCCTAGTCCTCCACCTATCAGGAAGGCTCCCAGAACGAGCCCGAACGCAGCTTCCAGGGCGAGGGCTGTGACGAACGTGACGATGGCTCTGGGTAGGAAATCCGGCGCGTCCAGGTTCACCTTGCGGGCAACGAAGGCCCCGGCGACCGCTCCCACAGCGCCGAAGAGCAGCGCCCCAGCGTAGATGGCTGTTTCCAATATCGGCCCCGTGCCACCGGGAATAGCCAGCCTGGGTAAGTAGGCCAGTACGGTGCCAATGAGAGCTCCGCCTGCGCTCCAGGCTGCCACTTGCTTCACATTAAACGGAGGCGCCGGTAAAGGAATGCTCTGTCCCAGCAAAGCCCGCCGCATCTCCGTCACTGAGGTGAAGCGGTCCGCCGGCGCCAGCTCCAATGCCTTGACCAATGCCTGTTCTACATGCGGCGAAATGGCCGGATTCAACTGTCGCGGCGGGACTAACGGCCTATTCATCGGGGCTGGCAGCAAGCGGTCCGTGGCCGTGGACGGCGGCTGCCCGGTCAGCAGGTGGTAGAGGGTCGCCCCCAGGGCGTAGATGTCAGAATAAGGGCCAGTATGTACCCCAGCACTGGCGTACTGCTCCGCCGGAGCGTACTCCGGCGTGCCCATCCCGCGCAGGGCGGTCATCGTCTGCGGGTTGTTGGGGTCGAGCAGCTTGACCAGCCCAAAGTCCACCAGGTATAGCTCCCCACCGGGGGTCAGGATGATGTTCTGCGGTTTGATGTCGCGGTGCAACACCGGGTAGGGGCGTTGGCCGTGCAAGTATTCCAGGGCATCCATAATCTGCATGGCCCAACCCAACACCCGGCTCTCGCCTAGGGCGCGACCCTGCTGCCAGTCGGCGACAGCGATGTCCGGCAGGTTGCGCCCCTCGATGTACTGCATCACCAGGTACTCGCTGCCTCCCACGGCAAAGCTCTCGTACACCTGGGGCAGGTTACGATGTCGCAATGACATCAGCACCTGGGCTTCGCGCCAGAACTGGGTACGTGCCTGGGCCAGAGCGTGTGTGTTGGCGTTAGGGTCAGGGATCATCTCCTTGACAGCCACCCAACGGTTGCCCTGCGGCATGTCCTCGGCCAGGTAGACGGCTCCCATGCCACCCTGGCCCAGTAGGCAGATGATCCTGTATCGGTTGTGCAGGATAGTACCTGATGTCAACAGACTGGTCATAGGTGCTCCTCCCGTCTAGCTCAGTTTTACTGTCTTGCTACTCTTGAACTTGATGGTCTTCTTACCCTCAGCGGTCATCTGACCCTGCTGTTCCAGCTTGTCTGCTTCCAGTTGCACGGTGTGCGCCAGGTCCGTGTCGCCCTGGCTGAGCAGGATGGTCGCGGCTGCTCGCAGCTTCTGGGTTGCGCCGACCACATCCCCCAACTCCGCCTCCTGCAGGGCTCGTGTCTGGAGCTTGAAGGCGGTTACCTTCTCCACGATGTTCATCACCCTGGGATTGACCTGCTGTGCCAGGTGGGGATCGTAGGTGAAGCTGAGCATGAGATCGGCCCGTACCTTCTCCTGTACCAGGTTCAGCAGCGGGACGTCGTAGGCGATCTCCGCCTGGGCGATGCGGTAGGTACCTGCCTGTCGAGCAGGTAGCAGGAGTTCCACCAGGAGGGCCTGACCCTGGCCTTTCTCCAGCTCACCCAGGGGGATGGTAATGGCCCGCTCTGAGATGGGGCTATAGCCCAGGTCGGCGATGAGAGGCACCACGCGCCACACCTTGCGCGGGTTGATCTCGGCCACCAGGTGTAGGGTCAAGACGGCGTTCTGAACCACAGCCGCTTGCATGGACTGGACGGTGTTTACGAAGAACGGCGTCAGATCTTCGGGCCGGGCGATGTAGTCGGCCACACCGCCCGATCGCCCGGCCATGTCTGCCAGCAAGTCCTCGTTCCAGTCCGACCCTAGCCCCAGTGCCAGCAACGGGATTCCCTCGTGGCCACATTCTTCCGCCTCCTTCAGGCATTCTTGCTCACCACGGCGGTGGTCACCGGACGGCATCTGCACCTGGCCGTCGGTGAGCAGCACAACACGGTTCACCCGATCCGCGGCCAGTCGCTTTTCTACTTCGATGCGCCCGGCTCTGACGGCGACGGCAATATGAGTACCAGTCCACTTCGGATCAATCTTGTCAATTTGCCTTTTCAGGTTGTCGCGCCGGACCTTGCTCATCAGTGTGCTGGACAATACCACGTCGGATTCGCCTGAGAAGACGATAACAGAGACGTAATCATCATCGGCCAGCAGGTCAATGACATATTTGACGGCTTGTTTAAGTTGGTCAAGCTTCCCTTCATCCTTCATGGAGCCGCTCCTGTCGAGAACCAGGCTGAAATTCAGCGGCATCCGCACGCTGGCCATGACATCAGTAGGCATGACCTCCAGCAGGGCGTAGACCAATTGGGCCTGCCCTGTCACGGGTACGTTGTCCTTGCTCAGAGTACTCGTGAGATAGACTTCTCCGGCCATTGTTCTTACCTCCAAGTTGTTTTTTTATTGCTTACTCGTGTTGCTCCAGTTTGAAGACTATGTTACCCAGCCGTAGGGTGGAGCCCGCTTTCAGTGCATTGCGCTGGATGACTGGCATCTCTTGGCTTGGGTCGCCGCCAAAGCTAACAAAAAGACCCCCACCCGCACCGACGTCGTAGACCACAAAACGATTCCCTTCCCAGCGAATCTCAGCCTGGCGCAAGGCCACTGCAGGGGCGTTGACCACGATGTCGCTGGCTTCCTCACAGCCAATGGTGGTCACGGTATGCTGTAGAGGGAAGGGGATCTCGATGTGTCCGGCTGAAGCACCTGGCGAGATGCGCACAATACAACGCACATCGCCGAAGCGCACGGAGGACCCGTCCTTCAGTGCGTTTTCGCTAATCGGGCGCTCCTGGGTGGGGTCGCCGCTGAAGCTCACGAAGGTCTGTCCTCTTCCCAGGTGGCGTACTACATACCACTTGCCTTGCCGCACGATGCGAGCGTGATGGGGTGCCACCGACGGACGCTTGATCACGATGTCGTTGTCGGGCGCTTGCCCGATACTGGTGCCTTCTGGGACCAGGGGGAGCCGTCCAATCAACCGGGCTGATGGGACTGTGGGTACAGCCGACACTCGTGGCTCGACTGGCTTGGGCTGCATGGGTGGTTCAATGGTGGGAGGGGACACACCCCTCTTTACCCTGGATGCCGCAGTGGGCAAGGCCAACAAGAGGAGCAGGGGCAAGAGGAAAGCCAGGAACAGCGTCGGGTCGGAACGGATGTTGATGAGATGCCGTTCTAAGTATCTCCCGCCCGTGGTCACCCCTGGTTCCCCACCGCCCCGCTGGACGGTCACCACAATGTTGCGCCGCGTGCCGTCGTAGGTCGGGCGGGGGCTGCGGTAGGTGAGGACGTACTCCTTTTGCATCTCGACCGAGAGGGACTGATACAGTCGCTTGAGTTCGTCAGCATCAGGGGCGTGATAAAACTTGCCACCGGTCTCCGTCGCCACCCGCCGCAGCTTCACTTCATCGAAGCCCTCGTTGCCTACCTCCTGAGTTGCTCTTTGGCCAAAACCGATGATGTAGACAGGGATGTCAGCATCCTGGGCATGCTGGATGGCCTCGTTCAAAGTATGAGAACTCCCTTGTCCGAGCAACCCTCGCAGCCAATCCTCCCGGCAGTCAATGCCATCGCTGAGCAAGATGACGCTTCGTCTCCCCTCCAGGGTGGCTATGAGGGCTACCGAATCGTACACACCGTCGTACCAGGCGGTACACCCTCCGGGACTTAGCGACTCGATTTGCCTTTTCAAAGCTGCCTTGTCCGAAGTAAAGGACTGTAGTGTCGCCACGTCTTCGTTGAAAGCGACGAGGCCGGCCTTGTCATGTTCGCGCATCAGCTCGACAAAAATTATGGCGGCTGACTTGGCGCCGGCCATTTTGTTCTCCGCGCCCATGCTCGTGCTGCGGTCAATGGTCAGCACCGTGGCGATGGCTGAGCGGATGCCAGCACTGAAGGCGATGATGTCTACTGACACTCCATCCTCGGTGACTTGGAAGTCCTCTTCCCGCAACCCCTCCACAATCTGGCCGTCTCTATCCCGCACACTGACGTAGAGGGTGATGTCCGGGTATTTCGATGTATCAATCTGTGCCAGCTCGACCGTGAAATCGCCATCTGCTCGGACAGCGCCGGCCAGCAGTAGCCAAGCCAGCAGGCACAGCATCCATCTCCATCTCATGGGGGCTCACCATCCTTTCCCTCAAGTCAATTCGACCACCGTACTTCCTAACCGGACCTTCGCTCCCTTTTTGATCTCCATGGCTGATCCATGGGGCACGCGAGTGCCGTTGACATACGTTCCTGATCTGGATCCCAGATCCTCGATGAAGAATTGGCCACCCTTGCGGTAGATGCGAGCGTGCTTCTTCTCGATAGCCGGGTCGCCGGGCAGGTAGACCTCATAGCCGTCGTAACTGCCTAGGGTCACGGCATCTATAATCTCCTTTGCCAGGCCCTTTCGAGCACCGCTACGGACGTATAGAGTGCCCCGAGCGACCACGAAGATGGTCAGTGGGATGATTGATCCCAGGCAGGCGCCGATGAGAGTCAATCCCAAGGCGCCCACGATCATTTGTACCGTATCACTGCGCTCAATGAAAGCCTGGGTCATCCCTTCGTACAAGATGCCACCCACGGCGCCCGCCAGGGTGCCACCGATGCCGCCGTAGTAGAGGCGGCGTGCGGAGCGGTTGACCGCTCCCTCACCGATGCCCAGGAACGCCCCCAACAGGAGCCAGCCCAGGGACCGGCCCGCCAGCCCGCCACCGATGAGCAAGAAGCCGGCTTCGCCTAGAAGCAGGCCCAGGAACCCGCTAATCAGCCCTGCTGCGGCGCCAGCCAGAGCACCCAGGGCCGCGCGCGAGGCGGATTGCTTGACCACGGCCCCTTCTACGGCGCCCACCATGCCGCCGATAAAGAGCCCCACGCCGGCCCCCACGAAGGCGTAGGCCAGCCAGATGTTCCAGCCGCCGGTGTTGATGCTGCCCACCACCAGCCAACCCAGCAGCCCACCGATGGCGCCGAAAACGGCGTTGTAGTAGATTTGTCGAGTTTTGCTCATGATGCACCTCCAGATAACTTCGTCACAGTTTTTGCCCACACCCACCACAGAACTTGGCTCCGGATCGTAATGGACGTCCACAACCAGGGCATACCGTCGGGTGTAGCTCTGCCGCCTGAGTTGCTATGACTTGACCACATTGACCACAAAACCTGGCTCCGGGCCGCAACGCATGGCCACAGTGTGGACACATGGTCTGGCCTGATACACTCAGAACCTCTACTGCCGGCGCTTCAGCAACTGGCTGCTGCCAGCGTCTGATTCTCTCCAATGTTGTGGGCAGGGCCAGGGCCAGCAGCAGGGGTACAAGAAAGGCCAAGGCAATGACGCCATTGGAACGGATGTTGATCAGGTGCTTCTCCAGATAGCTGCTGCCTCCCTTCTCTCCAGCCACTTCGACCTCGACAGCGCGCCGTGTGCCGTCGTAGTAGGGGCGAGCACTGATGTAGGTCAGACGGTATTGGCCGGCAATGAGGCCGCCGATCTTCTCAATGATCCCCGTGAAATCCGACTCGCGGTGGATGATGTCGTAGAATTCACCACTGGTCTCACCAACCACTCGGCGGAAATGGGGATGGTCGTAGGCCACGGCGTAGACGGTGAAGCCCTGGTTACGCAGTTGCTCCGCTAGTTCATCGGGAACAACCTGCGAGAAAGGGGTGTCGTCGCTCTTCTGGTGGGGCGGCGCGTCGGTGATGAGGATGAGCACCTTCTGGGTGCCGTCCCTGTACTTCATCTGCGTGGCCCGTTTCACGGCATCCAGGGAAATCTCCGGGTCATCGCCGCCACCGTCGGCCCACAGCCGGCCGATCCACCCCTTGAACTCTTCGGCGTCAGCGGTCAGAGTATCATCTCGGTTACGCACCTCGCGGATCTCGTCGCCGAAAGCCACCAGGCCCAGGCGGAAGTCGCGGTTGCTGTCGCGTAGCTTGTTAGCGAAGGCGATGCTGGTGTTCTTGACTCCCTCGATTTCCTCGCTCATGCTGCCGGTGGTATCGAACACGAAGACGATATCCACCGGCCGGGCTTCTTCCAGACCGGCGAAGTCCTTGATATCCACCGGATTGCCGTCCTCGAACAGTTGGAAGTCATCTTTCATGAGGCCACCAACCGGCTGCCCGCTCTCGTCGGTGACACTGACGTAGATAGTCACTTCGGGGAACCGGCTGGGGTCCACCTGGGTGACTTTGACCGTGGGACCGGCGGCCAGGGCAGAGGTAACAAATAGTAGAAAGAGGATCCCTACAATAATGGTTATCTGTCTCAGTTTGCTCACGGTAGACCCCCTGTAGAACTTGTGTCTAGACCTTCAGAGCCACTACCTTCTCAACAATATCTATCACCCTGGAATTGACCAGCCGCGCCAAGTTGGGGTCGTGAGTGAACCTTAGCATGATGTCTGTCTGCACCTTTTCCCGTATGAGGTTCAACTGTGGAACATCATACACGACCTCCGCTTGGGCAATGCGGTAGGTACCAGCTTGCCAAGCCGGAAGCATTAGCTCCATCAGGAGTGCTTGGCCTCGGTCCTTCTCCAACTCGCCCAGAGGAACAATGATGGTCCGGTCGGAAATGAGGCTGTAACCCAAGGGGGTGATGCCGTCAACCAAGTGCAGGGTCAACACAGCGTTCTGAACTACCGCTGATTGCATGGCTTGCATTGTGCTCTCGAAGTGCTGGCTGATATCGTGGGCTTGGTCGATGTAGTCGGCCTGACCGCCACTCTTGAACCCGATCTCCATCAGCAGGTCCTCGTTCCAATCGCTACCTACGCCCAGTGCGACGATCGGAATGTTGTTGTGTGCTGCATTGTCTGCTTCTTTCAAGCAGTCAAGTTCTCCTTCCGTTTGTCCACTGCATAGAAGCACCAGGCGGTTGATATGCTGAGCCGACCAATGTGTCTTGATCTCATTTAGACCAGCTCGTATGGCTGGAGCCATGACTATACCACCGTCAGCTCTCAACTTGTCTACTTTGCGCTTAAGCGCTTCCTTATCCAAGAAACTGCGCACTTGCTGGCTGCTTACCAACGTACTGGTACTGTCCGAGAAAACAATAATCGAGATGTAATCATCGTCATCAAGTAGATCAATGACATGCTTAATGGCCTCCTTGACTTGTCGAATTCCCTCGCCGTACATGGAACTACTTGTATCTACTACCAAGCTCAAGTTCAGCGGCATTCGTACGTCAGCCACTGTCTCCGTCGGCATGACCTCCACCAAGACATGTACCAGTTGAGGTTGGTTGGTCACTAGAATGTTTTCCCTGCTGAGAGTCGGGATAAGAAGAACTTCTTTGGCCAGACCTTTGCCAGTGATCTGATAATCCTTGGCCAGCATCGCCCCAGGCTCCAACTTGATAGACCCCGACGGCGACATCAAAGCCTGTCTGACTTCTTGTATGGAGACCCATCGTTCCTCCAGATTCATCCGCAGTGCCTTCTGGAGGGCAGCTTCCATCCTGGGTGTGATAGCCGGATTGAAGGCTGTGACTGGTGGAAATATGAAGGGTGGATGCTGCTGCGGATCCCGACCGGTGAGCAGGTGGTGCAGGGTTGCACCCAACGCGAAGATGTCGGAGCGTGGTTCGGCCAGGCCCTGGTACTGCTCCGGGGCGGCATAGCCCGGTGTGCCGATCAGTGTCCCCTGGCGAACAGGGTTGAACAGCTTGGCGATGCCAAAATCTATCAGGCTGATGTCTCCATCTGGCCTGAGCATGATGTTGGCTGGTTTCAGATCGCGGAAGATTACAGGTGGGATCTGCCTGTGTAGATATTCGAGTACGGTACAGACCTGCAGTGCCCAAGTCAGCACCTGCCCCTCCGGTAGCCCTTTCCCTCCCTGGTGATCCAAGACAGCCTGCAGGTCCTCGCCCTCGATAAAATCCATGACCAGATAGTAGCGGTCATTCTCAATGAAATGGCGGTGTACTCTGGGGATGTGCGGATGGCTGAGCCGGGCCAGGATCAGGGCCTCGGCCATGAAACGGTTGATGGCGTCCTGGCGCTCCTTTGGGTTGGTAAAGGTGTCCCGCATCTCTTTCACGGCGTAGAGCTTGCCCCCGCTTTCTGCTTTGTACACAGTCCCCATGCCGCCGGGCTTGATGACCTCGACCACTCGGTACTCTCCGCCGAGGACGAGCCGGGTGCCGCACTTTCCACAGAACCGGGCAGTATCACGATTCTGAGTGTTGCAGTTTGTACACAGGATCATAATCCACCTCATGAAGTATTCACTGATTGGCCATGACCACAACCAGAGTCACGGCTATGACGAGCTCGGCGAGCAGAATGCCCAGGACAGCCAACCAGCGACCTGCGACTGCCGTGGTACGGGGCATGACGGTGACCTCTACGCCAACGGTCGTATCACCTCCGTTGGTCTCTAGCTCGACAGCTCCCTGGAAACCGGTGGCAGCGGGCACGATACGGCGGGCGTGCCAGTAGGCCAGCCCGATGATGCCTTGCAGCATCACTGCGAGGGCGAGGATTACTATGGGAATCCAGATCAGGTTAATAACAAGGAGAATAAGAAGGGCGCACCCTATTGAGCCCAGTCCAATGCCTTTGATCTTGTTCCAAAGCGGACGGATCACGTTGGGTGTCGGCCGCTGGAACTTGGCCAGGATCAGGTCGGCTGTTTCCGCCGAGACCGCCAACTCTTGATCGTTTCCCGAGAAGGTCTCCGGCTGGACGCAGAGCCAGGCCACATCGCTGCGGGCCTCTCCCTGGAGCTTCTTTCCGCCAGTATTCCGAACGCGGAGCTTCTGGCTGACTTTCTCGCCCTGCCTGACATCGCCGAGGTCGAGCCGGGTCTTGTCCACGCTCAGGCGGGGCCCAATCACGACCACGGGTGGAGCCACGGGTTGCAGCACAGGGATTGGAACAGGACGCGGAGCAGGAGCCGGTGGGCTGGGTCGTGGCGATACTCCTGTTGCCAGAGCCTGCCAGAAGGCATCCGCCGTGGGGAAACGATCCTCCATACTGAGTTCTGTCGCTCTGGCGATGGCCTGCTCCACGTGGGCGGAAACGTTCCGGTTGAGCTTGCGTGCCGGCGGCAAGTGGAAGGGATTCTGCGATGGGTCGTAGCCGGTCAGCAGTTGGTGCAACACCACCCCCAGGGCGTAAACGTCGGAGCGGGCGTCGCTCTGTCCCTTGCCATACTGCTCGGGCGGGGCGTAGCCAGGGGTGCCGATGGCCACCGTGTCCCTGGTTTTGCCCGTCTTGTGGAAACGGGCAATGCCGAAGTCAATGAGCTTCACCGTCCCGGTCTGGTTCTCCTCCATGACGTTCGCCGGTTTCAGATCACGGTAGATGACGGGTGGACTCTGGGCGTGGAGGTAGGCCAGCACATCACAGAGTTGTTCGGCCCAGGCCAGGACACGCGGCTCTGGAAAAGGGTGGCTGGTTCCTTGCAGGAGCCTCTCCAGGGTCTGTCCCTCAATGTACTCCATCACCAAATAGTGCTTGCCCCATTCCTCGAACACGTCAATCACCTGCGGCAGGTTGCGATGCCGAAGGTTGGCTAACATGAGGGCTTCTTGCTGGAATTGCTGGATCGCTGTCAGGCGCTCTTCGGGAGCGAGTCCCTCTTCACTCATCTCCTTCAGCGCCCAGATCTTTCCCTGGAGACGCAGGTCTGAGGCCCGATAGACAGCCCCCATACCGCCCTGAGCGATGAGCTTGAGGACACAGAAACGCCCATGCACGATCGTTTGCGGCGGCATCTGACCGGTGCCAAAGCGCCCTGGCACAGCAGAAGGCGGGGCCAGCACGGCCCGGCACCGGCTGCAGAAGCGGGCTGTAGGGCGATTGTCCCAGCCACAGTGGGGACACCGCACCACAAGCGCGGCACGACACCTACCACAGAAACGTGCCCCCAGGCGGTTGATATGTCCACATTTAGGGCAAGAAGTACCGACCATACCCTCACTCGTTCAGCAGAATCGTATAGCTGGCCTGGCCGAAGCGGAGGACGGAGCCGTTTTTCAGGGCGTTCTCGCGTTCGATACGCCGTTCCAACTGGGGATCCCCGCCGTAACTGACAAAGGTGCCGTTGAGACTGCCAAGGTCTTGCACGATCCAGCGGTCATTGAACCGCCTGAGTTCCGCGTGCTTGCGTGAAACCGACTCGTCCTGGATCACCAGATCGCTGTTTGGGTCGCGCCCAATGGTGATGACGTCTTTTTCCAGGTGGAATGCCAGTTGCGAGAAGTCGTGGCCTCGGGCCACCAGCATACGCACGACGGGTGATTGGAAGTCGTCGGTATCCAATCTGACCGTCGGATCACCTTCTGTGGGTGGTTCAATATGCCACCGCGTCAGTCTCAGGAGACAGGGAATGGCCTGCAATTCATCTTTGGTACAGTCCAGCTCCGGAACAGTTCGAATGACCAACGTTGTGCGGAATTTGGGCAATCCCACGGCCTGCACCGGGTGCTCCCCAATGTCCGGCTCGCTCTCAGTATGAAGGTCAGGGTACACCACAATGTACTCGAGGGGCTGGAAATACTTGTGCTCCCACTTGCGGCCTGATACTTGCGCAAACTCATCCACACTTTCTCGGCACCAATTCTGCCACCCAAAGCTGCTGGCTCTCACCTGTTTGAAGGGATTGCGAAAAGTGCCTTTGCTGCCGTTGGCGCGGACAAACGTCCACTTGCCTTCCTTGCCGCCCATGATCTTGTCCCAGAAGTGTTTGAGCTCGGCTACAAAGAACGCGTTCCGTTTGAGGACCATCAGATCTATCTCGTGGCTTCGACCGGCATGGAAGTTGGACATCAACACAAAGTGCTCCGCTTGCGAGTCCAAGAAGTCGTAGAGCTCAATCAAAACGTTCTGTTCGCCAGCATTTTCTGGCTTGCTACCATACCAAAGTTCAACCGTCATATCAGAACCTCCTCATTCAAGCGATTTGCCTCCCCTATTATCGCACCACGGTCACCTTTACTTTGCAAGGTGATGGATAATTACCGGTGATGTCTACCACAGTGAGCTGCAACGTATAGACTCCCGGCGGCACTTTGCTGGTGTCCCAGGTAATCAAGACGTCGTCCACTACACGCTTGCGGACCACGTCATCACCTATCACCGACCAGCTCCAAGGCTTATCGCCCGCCCCGAACTCCACTTTATAGAACTGGAAGTCGCGGATGTTGGCCGTCCCCCTGATCTGGACGACGCCTTTGAGCACGGCGTTTACTCCTGGCGATGTGATGCGAGCCTCAACATGGGGGCAGGCCGGCGGCAAAGTAGGGGGCACAGCAGGTGCTAGCGTCGGTGTGTTGGTGGCCACGCGTTGGGTTGGTGTAGGTGTGGATCTGGAGGGTGTCGGTGTCGAGGTCGGGTAGGGCCGCGTCGGCGTGCTGGTTGCGTGCAATCGAGTGGGAGTAGGTGTCGAGGTGGGTGGAGGTGGGGGAACAGGCTCGCTGCCGGCAAAGACAACATAGGGCACAGGTACCCCCGTGTCTCCCAGGTAGATGTAGGCGTTTCGCAAATCCACCACCCTAGTTGCCCCAAACAGGCCAATGGGCGCTAAGGCCACGAGCAGCGAAAGGATAGCAGCTAGGGTCTTCCTTCGAGCCTTGCGCAGGCCCTGGTAGAAGCCAAGTACCGAGCCGATCCAGGTCCCAAGTAGCCCAAAACTCAAATACGCCATCTCATCCCCGCCCCATTGCTGCAGAATCATGAACTGTAGGGCCAGGATGTAATAGGCGTAGCCCACTACGGGGTAGCTCAGTACGCCTCCCAGCACACAGCCTTTCCAGGAGAAGCCCTTTCCGTGACCAAACCAGGTACCCGCCATCAGTCCGATAAGCACTGCCAATACGCCAAGGCCCCCCATAAGAGAATCGCTGATTGCCCAGGAAAAGCTGGGAAGCACTGCTTGAGCCATGACATACGCTATGCCTGCACTGATCAGTGCTCCACCCGTAACGAATTTCAGTAGGGTGAGGCAAAGCCTCCGCCAGGCCAGGGCCACGTGTGCGCGTACAGGAATCTCCACAGGCGGCACATACGGTGTCTGAATCTGGATCTTGGTGTGTAGTGTACTGCCCTCCTTCTGATCGCTGGTGTCTACCGTAGCCTCAATCGCAAGCGCGTTGCTGCTGAACTTGTCTGGAACCTGCAACCAGGTGACCGGTGGATGCATAACAATGCAACCACTCAGGTGTCCTCGTCCCGCCTTGTTGCTGATTTTGAGAGACTTCTTCTTGGTCTGACCAACCTCCAACGAGCCGAAATCGAGAGTCGAAGGAGACACATCTGGGACTGGAGGCGGAAGAGTTGGGTCGAGAATGTGCAGGAACTCCTCCAGACCAGCGTCCTGATCTCCGCCTCGTTGACGAATGGGGAGCACTTTGCTCACCAGGTCGTGCCGATGCAATGAGGTGCCCAACCAGTTCTCGAAATCCTGTCTGTAGAAGTGGAACTTGGCGTCTTTCCAATGGTGGTCGCATAACTCCACCAACTCGGCCAGGCTATGCGCGGCCGCACCTGACCGAAAGTGGAACGGTGCGGCCTTGGTCTGAATGGTCTCCAACCCTTGGCGCATCTGGGTGGCGCTAGGTCGCTGTTGCACGTCTGACTTCAAAGCCCGGTCCACCACCCCGCGGATGGCAGTTGGTAGACTGCTGAGCTGGAACTGGAAAGGGTGATCAGAGGGGTCGTCGCCGGTCAACAGGTGATACAGGGTCGCTCCCAGGGCGTAGACATCGGAACGAGGCTCAGTCTCCGGCTTGTCGCCATATTGCTCTGGTGGCGCGTAGCCCACGGTGCCATATACACTGGACTGGTCTTTGCCCAACTGACCACCCGCTTGCACGAAGCGTACCTTGGCTGTGCCGAAGTCCACTAGGCTGACCGTGTTTGCCTCTTTGTTTACTACGATGTTGGCCGGCTTGATATCGTGATGGACCAGGGGCGGCCGCTGGGCGCTGAGATACTCCAGCACACGACACACCTGGATGGCATACTGGATGACTTCTTCCAGGGGTAGTGGTTTGCTCTCCCTGGCGAGGCGATCTTCCAGGTTTTCGCCCTCGACGGACTCCATAACTATGTAGTTGCGACCGGCTTGAGAGAAGTAATCACGGACCTCAGGAATCGAAGGGTGGTTGAGTTGGGCCAGAGTCCGGGCCTCATCCTCAAAGCGCTTTTGGGCCTTCCTCACCTCGTCGGGATCGGCTGGGTTGAAGTAGTCGGTCAACTCCTTAACTACGCATCTGCTGCCAAAGGTCTGGATATCCTCGGCCAAACAGATAGCGCCCATTCCACCCTTGCCCAGCAGCGTGACAATCTTATATCGCCCCTGCAACACATCGCCGGGGGCCAGGAAGGTTAGCCGGGCTCCACAGTCCAAGCAAAACTTCGCCCCGGTTCGGTTTTTGTCAGATCCGCAACTAATGCATGTAGCCATCGGTTAGTTCCATCGCTTACCCTTCCAGTTTTTGGGTAAGCCGTCGCGTCTCGTAGCGCAGCTTCTTGGTGCCAGCGGCCGACAGTTGGCCCTGGCGTTCCAGGTTCTCCGCTTCCTGCAGAGCTGCCTCAGCCAGCTCGTCCTCCCCCATGTTGAGTAACCGCGTAGCTGCCGCCCGCAGCTTGACTGTGGCACCGGCGATATTCCCCGCCTGGACTTCCTGAAGGGCCCGTGTTTGCAACTGATGGGCGCTGACCTTCTCCACCACGTTCATCACCCTGGCGTCAGTCTGCGTGCCGGCCCAGGGATCATCGGTGTACTGCACGACGATATCGTCACGCACCTTCTCACCCAGCAGGCCCTGGGCTGGACTATCGTAAGAGAGCACTGCATGAGCCAGCCGGTAGGTCCCCGCCGTCCTGGGAGGGACCAGGAGCTCTAACAGCAAGGCGTGAGTCGAATCCCGCTCCAGATCGCCCAGGGGGATATTGAAGCTGCGATCAGAGATGGGCACATGGCCCAGATCGGAGATGACCGGCATGATCCGGTGGGCTTTGCGCAACTCGACGCCGCTGGCCAGGCGCATCTTGAGTTCCAGGTTGCGCAGGACAACTGCCTGCACGCCGCCCAGCTCTTTGGCAAAGGCGTTGGGAATGTCTTGGGGATCGCGGATAAAATAGGCGTTGCCGCCGCTCATGTCGGCGATGGTGATCATCAGTTCTTCGTTGAACTCGATTCCCAGCCCCATGGTGCTGACGGAGACTCCCTGGGCGGTAGCCTGCTGTGCCTGGCGCAGGCACTCGTTGCCGTCGAGAGTAAAACCGTCGGTGAGGATGACCATGCGGTTGACCATCTCCGGCGAGAGGGCTCGCGCTGCCTCCTGATATCCCAGGACCATGCCCTGGGCCATCCGGGTCTCGTCACCCAGTTGTAGTCCCTCCAGTTGTTCGATGGCGTCCAGGAGGCGGCGTTTGCTAGCCCCGCTCTGGTTGCCGATGAGCACCTGAGCGCGGCTGGCGAAAGCCACCAGCGAGAAGCGATCGTCGGGGCGAAGCTGCTCCAGAGCACTGCGCAGTGCAGCCTTCACGAAGTCCAGACTGCGGGGCGCGTTGGCAGCGAGCTCAGGAGGGACATTCTGGAACTCCCACACCGGGATGCCGTCCACCATCACCTCACGTACCTGCCCTCGCCGCGCCATTTCGTTGAACTGCTCCTCAGTCAGGATGGGAATGCACATGGACTGACTGCGGTCCACCACCATGCTGATATTGACCGGAAGCTGAACCGTGCCCAGCCCCTGCGCTGGTTGGACTTCCAGCAACACATAGATCAACTGCGTCTGGTGAGCGGCGGGGATGGTCGTTCTGTTTAGACTTGAATTGAGAATCAGTTCATTTGCCATAGTAACCTCCCTTTTTTAGGACTTCCGGGTCAGCCCTTTCACGATGCCCGCAAGAAGGCCAACGAGTGCTCCCGCTATGATGACCTCAGTAGGTGGGAATCTGCCCGCAACCAAACCAATGACGATCACGGCTATTCCCAGGACAGCACCAACAACTCCTGCAAGAAAACTGGCGACGGCATTTCTTGTGGCTCGGACCGCGAAACCAAACACGACGAGGGCACAGACAACACCGCTTGCTACGAGAAGGTCTCTCAGGATATTCCCGCTTCCTTCCCCCAGAAGGATCAGTGTGAGTAGTTGGCCCCATACCCAGACAGTGAGGCTGGCAACAGACCCAGCCAGAAGGCCGTTTGCAGCATGTTGCATCGTTGTGCACATCCTGGCCGTGAAGATTTGCCATCGTGTGGGAAGGGTTCGCACGTACACCGGCACCCACATCTCGGTACCACGGGAAGCAACCCCCACGTAGCCTGAGTAGCTGGTGCGGCTTTTGAGGCGCTTTACGTCCACGGATACCTGTATCTGTTCGACAACATCACCAGAAATGTCTCTGAACCATTCTGGGGTCACCTGAATCCACTCTTGATTCGCCTTGACGGCAACGGCCAGTGAGCCATCACCAGCATTGGTGATGTTCAACGCTTGGGGAGCAGCCTCGCTGCGCACTCCCACTGCCCCGAAATCGAGCTGTGTAGGCTCGACCATCAAGGTGGGTGGTTCTGCAGGTACAACTACTGCTATTGGTAGAGAAAGCGTTCCCCCGTTAGAGGCAATGGTCAGTTGAGCCTGATGCGTTTGTTGCCTGGTCAGTCTGGTTGTGTCAATGGTAACCTCGATCTGCTGTTTCTGGCCGAGAAAGCAGCGAAAGGTTACGGGGTTCACAGAGAGCCAGACGTCGGTCGGCGCGCGACCCACACGTCCATCCAACAACCCATTGCTGTCGTTGGAGATCTCTAGCGACAGACTCTTCTTCTGACCCTGCGAGATGGTACCGAAGTCTAGTTCAGTCACACTGCTGACCAGGCGAGGCGCCCGCGTGGGATCAATAACCCTTAGGAATTGATCGAGTTGCCCATCGGGGTCGTCAGCTTGCTGGTGCGCCTGGGCTACCTTCGCCAGGTCCTGATGGCCGGTGGCCTGCAGCCACCTGACAAGAGTGCCATCTTGGAGACACCTGCGTGTCTCGGTCCAGTGCTGTTCACACAAGGCTGGCAGGTCTTCAGGCGCCAGTGCGACTTCAAGGCTGCCAAGGGTGAGGCCTAATTTGAACCTGAGCTCGACCTGATGAAGCTGGCCAAGTTGATCCTTGAATTTCAGTTTTGGCACAGGCCCCGGCCGGGCCATGAGCTGGCTCGCATCCAGCTCGACCTTTACCGTCTGGCTCTGTCCGGCCAGGAGTTTAACCGTTACCGGCTGAATCTTGAATGCGTCCGCTAGAAATTGCACGGAGATCAACGCACAACCGCGCCCGGAATTCCCCATTGTCAGACTCAGGGATTTACTTCCTGTCGTCATCACCCCAAAATCCAGCATATTGGGGCTCATCTGCCAGGTTGGCAAAGGTGGCTTGGGGACAAGCGATTGCAGAAATTCCTCCAGGCCCACATCCTGATCTCCGCCTCGCTGGCGAATAGCCTTCGCTTTAGCTGCCAAATCCCCATGGTTGAGGGCACGAAAGCCTTGTTCGAAGGTGCCATCATACAGATATTCCCGTGCTTCAACCCAATGCTTGTCGCACAGATGGGCCAGCTTGTCGGGTGGGCGGGCTACCTCCCCGCTGCAAAAGGCTAGCGGAATTGTGGCCTGCACTTCCAAGTGCTCGAGGCGGTTGAACTGGTCTCTTACGTCTATCTGCCCTTTTATCTGGGGACGGGCCGATAACTGTCCTCCATGCAACTCGACTACCACAAGCTGGCTTTGACCCGCCAGCATCTTGACGGTATCCGGTCGGATCTTGAGCCAGGGTTGCCTGGGCTGGAGAGTGACCAACAGACAGCCACGCCCAGCATTTTCCAGCTTCAGATTCAAGGCCTTTTGCTGACCAGGGTCTATCGCCCCAAAGTCCAGTGCCTTCGTACTGAAGCGTAGAATGGGCTGGAGCAGCTTTGGGACAAGGACGTGGAGGAATTCCTCTAGCCCTACGTCCTGATCGCCACCTCGCCGACAGATAGCCTCCGCTTCGTTCGCCAGATCGCTACGATCGAGGTCTTCAGACCATTCGGCAAACTCGCCAGCGTATAGATAGCTCCGTGCTTCGGCCCAGTATTTGTCGGAAAGGGGCACCAAATCCTCCGGTGTCTTGGCTGATTCCCCTGAGGCGAAGCGGAATGGCTTCGGGGGGGGTGGCTTGCCCTCGATCAATTGGCGCAGTTGGGCCGCGGTGGGCCGCTGCGAGACATCCTTCTCCAATGCCTTGGACAGCACCTTTCGCCACCACATCGGGCTCAGTCTTCCAAGGCGTGGAAACTGGAAGGGGTGATCGCCTGGATCATCCCCAGTCAGAAGGTGATAGAGCGTTGCCCCTAGAGCGTGGACATCGGAGCGGGGGTCGGTCTGTCCCTTGCCATACTGCTCAGGCGGCGCGTAGCCGGCCGTGCCATAGACGCTGGACTGGTGGATGCCGACTTTGCCCCCGGGCTGCCGCAGGAGACGAGCCTTGGCTGTCCCAAAGTCAACCAGCCGGACCTCACCTGTGCTCTTGTCCAGGATGATGTTGGCTGGCTTGATGTCGTGGTGCACCACCGGCGGCTTTAAGGAAGCCAGATATTCCAGGATATGGCATAGGGCGATACCCCACTTCTTCACGTCCCTGCTGCTCTGACGGCCGCTCTTCTCCAGGCGTTCCTGCAGGTTCTCTCCCTCAATGTACTCCATGACGATGTAGTTCCGCCCACCCTCGGGGAAGTAATCATAGATCTGAGGGATACCGACGTGGTTGAGCTCTACCAGGGTCGCTGCTTCTTCCCGGAACCGTTGATGGGCTTTTCGAACAGCCTCAGGATCGGTCGGATCTACGTAGTCCAGCATCCCCTTGATCACGCAGGGGCGTTCTTTGCCGGCCAGGGTCTGAGCGGCCAGATAAAGCGCCCCCATTCCGCCCTTGGAGAGGGGCTTGACAACACGATAGACGCCACCATTCATTAACTGTCCCGGCTGCAGAGGCACGTAGACAAAGGTCCGGCCGGCCTGAAGGGGTTTGCCGCAATGGCTACAGAACCTGGCCGATGGTCTGTTTGCCTGCCCGCAATAGGGACAGGGTGGTCCGAGAGACGATGCCATGATGATCACCCCACGTCCGAATCTCGACAAGCCTGGAAAACCGCTGCGGTTCCCCCCTGGCGCTCCAGGGCCAGCATGAACCGCAGCCCTTGTCCATACAAGTCCGCCCGCTGCTCCAATAAGGCTGCCTTCTTGACCGCCCCCAGGGCCATGAGCACGCGGTAGGCCGCCCACTCGCCGAAACCCTCTCGCACAAAGGGGTCCCTCAGCAGGGGGCAGTTCTCGCCCTGCCAGGCGTGCGCATACTCGTGGGCCATGACCTGGATCATCAGGATCTGTGGCAGGCCGTACTCCACGTAAATGGCCCGCTTGCGCCCCCTACGGAAGAAGAGGCCAAAGACCCGATCGGGGTCATCGGCGCCATCTATCTCCGTTTGCTCCAGCAGGGCCAGCATCTGGTTGCGGTCTACCAGGCCGAGGGCTGGAAGGAGATTCAGCCGCATCCCCACTTGCTGATCCATGATGTCTGCCACTTGTGCGTACAGGTCGTTAGCCTTCCCCACATCGTACACCGCTGTCTCGTGGCACTGGGCACAGATGAACCGCCCATCGTGTAGTTGATAGCCGCCCTGTCCAACCGCCCCTCCACACACCTCGCAGCGAGGCCGGTGGTTGAAGCAGGTCTCGCAGTAGTACGCTCCATTGGTCTCATTGTGAATGTAGCAGCCCTGGACCCGTTGGCCACAGGCGGCGCATCGTGGAACCTGCGAATCGCAAGTCGGACAGAGGCCATTGACACTCATCACAGGGCTGATAGGAATACGGCAGATAGCACAGCGTCTAGCTTCCCGCTCACAGCGCTGACATACAACCAGCCCTTTGTGCATGTCGGAACCCAAGCGACGATAGACGTGATACTGCCCTCGGGTGGGTTGGCCACACAAGTTGCAGAATACTCCCATCACCATCTCCGTATCACCTGACAATCTCAAAGCTGAGCTCCGTCAGCTTCTGTTCATCAAGGTAAACAATCGCTCTCCACGATCCCAGGTAATTCACCATCTTGGTGCCAGAAATACGGAGCCCGAAAACGCCGACGTGCACCTCGGCCTGTCCCGGAGAGACGACGATCGGTTTGTGGCGCTCACGAACCCGGTAGAGCTGGCCGTCGGGGCTATAGAACTGGATGAACATCTGGTGCTCGTGTTGGCGTGTCGGCTCCTGGTTGGCCAGGCGGAGGCAGACGCACAGGGCAGAATCGTAGGTTCGGAAGCACTGGACAGGTGGTCCCTTGGGCCTCTCGGTCTTGCGGTCGAACCCCTTACAGGTGTGTGCCTCCAACAGACGTAGCGATGAGGGAACCTCAGGGGCGACCAGGCTAGCCAGTGCAGCTTTCATCTGCTGAGCATCCAGGCGTTGGTTAACATCTTGGCTCAAGGCCTGCCCCAGCATGTCCCGCAACCTGGGGGAGAGCTTGCCCAGGTCAGGGAAGTTGAAGGGATGATCCCCTGGATCGTCACTGGTCAGTGCATGATAGATCATCGCTGCCAGACCGTAGACGTCCGACCGGGGCTCGGCTTGGCCGATTGCCTGCTCCGGGGCAGCGTATCCCATCGTGCCCCAGGCGGCGGTGTCCTGCCCCCGACCTGCCTTCGGCTTGGCCACGCCGAAGTCCACCAGTATGGCCTGGGCCGGATCACCGCGCAGGATGATGTTAGCCGGCTTAACGTCGCGATGGACCACCGGCGGCTGGCGGGTAGATAGATAGACCAACACATCGCATATCTGGGCGGCGTACCTCAACACCTCGGCTTCTGGCAGCGACCCCGAACGAGCCATCCGCTCGGCCAGGCTCTCGCCTTCCACGTATTCCATCACCAGGTAGTAGCGGTCGCCCTCGACGAAGTACTCGTAGATCTGGGGGATTGAGGGATGACGCAGCGAGGCCAGTAGTGCTGCTTCCCGCCTGAAGCTCCGCTCGGCCTCGGCTTTGTCGGCCGGAGACAGATGTCGGGTCAGCATCTCCTTCACCACGCAGCGACGGTTGAAGAGCTGGGTGTCTTCAGCGTGGTAGACAGCACCCATGCCGCCCTGGGCCAGCGGTCGCCGGACCTGGTAGCGGTTCTGCAACAGGGGTGCGCCCAGACGAAATCCGCACTGCCTGCAAAACTGTGCCGTTGAGCGATTGCGCGCCCCGCAGCGAGCACAGGGCAGGCCCAGGCTACCACCACAGCTCCAGCAGAAGCGGGCTGTTGATCGGTTGGGAGTGCCACAGGTAGGGCAGTGAAATGTTTGCATCATGAATCCTAAGCTCTAGTTCGGCCCTCTCTTGCGCAGTCGTGAGATCAACCGGGACCAACCGTGAAGGTCCAGACGGCCACCCTGCAACCGAACAAGTCCCATGTTGCTCAGGGCCATCAGCAGCCCAGTCATTGCCAATCCTTCATCAAGGTTGCCGATGATGGGTAGGTTGTCGGGGAGCAACTCTATAACACCGGCGCCGGGGTTGATGAGATAGACCAGGCAGATGAGACCCAGAATCAGGCTGCCCACTGGCACCCCGATCTGCCGGTCAACGGCTCCTGCTCCCCCTGACAGCAGAGACTCTCGTTCGAGAGGCGCCTGGCAAGAGGCGCAGAACTTTGCCCCATCCCGATTCTCAGCACCACATTGACTACAGTACACAGCCATAGAAGACCTCCTTATTCTTGTGTATTTGGCGGATGCAGACGATTCGTCTATTTCGACTCCACCCACACCACCACCACCGCGATGTTGTCCTCCCCGCCATTGTCGTTGGCCGCCCGCACCAACCGCTCACACGCGGTTCTGGGATCCAGTGCCTTTTCCAAGATCTTGGCAATCTGGGGGTCACGCACCATCTCCCATAGCCCATCGGAGCACAGGAGCAATTGGTCACCCGGCTGCAGTTCCTGGCGGAAGAGGTCCGCCTCTACCTCTGCCTTGCCTCCCAGAGAACGGTAGATCAGGTTGCGCTGGGGGTGGGTGTAGATGTCCTCTGGTTGGATCTGGCCTGCTGCTACCAGGCTGGCTACCACGGAGTGGTCCTGCGTGATGGGCGTCAGCTCTCCGTTGCGGAAGAGGTAAGTGCGGCTGTCGCCCACGTTGGCCACGTAGGCGGTGAGGCCCTGTATCACCGCCAGGGTAACGGTGGACCCGGTATCAGCGGCCTCCGCCGGCTTGGCCCGCGCGATGCCGAGCACCACCTCGTTGGCCCGCCCAACGGCATGGCGGATTGTACGCTCGACCTCCGCCTCGTCCAGCCGGCGCGTGGGTGCGGAGCGTCCACTGACCATGGCCTCGATCTCAGCCGAATCGAGCTTCACCGTCTTGCGCGGATCGGTGGGGATGAACAACTCTTTCAGTTCCTCGCGGATCGTCTTCACCGCCCATTCACTGGCGAACTCACCGCCCATGTGCCCGCCGATCCCATCGGCAACAATGAACAGCCCCACCGGCTCTTCATCTGAGGACTGCACCACCTTGACGAAGAAATCATCCTCGTTAACCTCTCTTATTAGCCCGGCGTCCTTCGCACCTGCTGCTTGAAGTGTGATTGTCATCTATTCCTCCCTTCCGTTAGAAAGTTGTAACTATCTAAAGAAATCAAATCATGCTGAGTGGTGTTAGAGCCATACCACTATCGCGACTAAGAACCCGGCTAGTTTCTAAGTGGTTGCTCAGGTGCTGGTCAAACCTGATGTTAACGAGGAATCGAACCTTGCCACTTAGCGCCTACGATCTCATCCCTAACCTCCGTTATGATGTTTGCATGAAGGGTATATGAGGTAGCTTCTGCAGGAATGCCCCATGTCTTTTCTCCACAGCTCCAATCCGTGCGTGCCCCCCGAAAAAGCCATTCCCAACGATTAGTCTCACCTGGCTCAAGATAAGTGTTTGCCCAGGTTGTGCCAGGTGACTGATGAGAATCTTGACACCGATCTGCCTTGCCTGCTATTACTCCCTTCCATAGTTGATATGGGAAAAACTTTGTCTTGTCTGGGAATTCGATGTAGAACTTAGACCAACTGGTGTCATAAATCCACCCAGGGAACAAGATTTTCTCTTTTCCGGTGTAAGTAAGTTCAAAAGATACTGTTATTCCTCTCTCGTCACATTCCAAGACGCAGAAATCAGAGGCTTTTAGGGAGAATCTGTCTCCATACCACGTCTGCCCGTCCTCAAGAACTGCGTCAGGGCTGGTAGTGGCAATTGGCGTTGGGGTGGGTATTGGGGTTGCCGCTGGCCTTGGGGTGGGTGTTGGAGTTGCCATTGGCGCTGGGGTGGGTGTTGGAGTTGCCGTTGGCATCAGGGTGGGTGTTGGCATCTCCGTCGGCGTTAGCTTGGTTATCTCCTCTTCTACCTCCGCCAATTTGGCCTGCACTTCTTTGTAGTTCGGATCCACCTTAAACACCTGCTCCAGTTCTGTTTTCGCCTCCTCCCACCATTCCATATTCATGAACCCCAATCCCTTCTGGTAGTGCGCCTCCAGCGCCTCGGCTGTGGCGATGGGAGCGGCTGTTGCTGTGGCCTGAGCCTCCGCTGTAGCTGTGGCTTTGCTCTCCGCTAGCTCGGCTTTCACCTCGGCCAGCCGGGCCTGTACGTCCTTGTAGTTGGCATCAATGGTGATGACCTGCTTGAACTCGGCCTCGGCTGCCTCCCAGTCGCTCACGCTTTGGAAAGCGACACCGGCCTGATAATGCTGTTCTGCCTGGGCCAGGCGGGCCTGCTCGGCTCGCTGGTCCTGGAGACGGGGATAGACCACTAGCCCGCCCACAACCAATGCAGCGATCATGACCACGACGATGATGATCAACAGCCATACGATGAATGAGCGCGTACCGACGACTTTGGTTCGTTGAGACATTTTTTGTTCTCCTCACTTTCTTCAGCTTACAACTACTAATTCCACGTCCCCTACTCTCAGGCGCCACCCCGCCTTGATCATGTTCGGCCCACCGATGCGCCGGCCATTGACGAAGGTTCCGTTGGTGCTTCCTCTGTCGTAGAGGATGTAGCGGCCGTTCTCGTAGCGGATTTCGGCATGGTGGGCCGAGACGCTGGGCGCGTCGAGCACGATGTCGTTATCCCCACTGCGGCCGATGGTGGTGATCCCAGGACGCACGGCGTACCGACGGCCGGCGCTTTGGTCTATCAACCACAGGGTTGCAGGAAAAGGAATGGGCACAACCGATGGCTGTGGCATCGGTGCTGGTGGCAAGTCAGGCATAGGACGGGGAGCGGGTTGTACGGCAGAAGGCCGGGCAGGCACCGCACCGCTCTTGTCGCGGTAGATGAGCCGTGTCTGGCCGACGATCAACTCGTCCTCGATGCCCAGGGCCTGGCGCGTGGCCGGCTGTTTGTTTAATATCAGCGGTGCGCCGGCTGCAGCTTCGATGACGTATCCCTTCCCCTCGTGATGCAGGGTCGCATGATGTCCCCTGATCTGCGGGTCGCCGAAGATGGCGATGTCCCCCCGTTCATTGCTGCCCAGGGTCAGGCGTGGCTTGTCCAAGAGGAACTCTCGTCCCTCGAACCGCCCTGAGATGACCTTGAGGGTGGCCGGAGCCAGAACCCGCTCGATCAACACGATCCACAGACCGATGCAGGCCCCCAGGATGATCAGGGCCACGCCCCGGCTCAGGGCATCGCTGCTGAAGAGGAGCACGGTGAACAGGCCCACCAGGTCAAACATGAACCCACCGATGGCTCCTCCTATGGTGCCGCCCAGCGCCGCGCTGCGCAGCCCCTTCCACGACCGCCGGGTGACGCCCTCGGCGGCGCCCAGGAAGGCACCGAACACCGCCCAGCCGATGCTGCGCCCCACAAAGCGCAAGAACTTGAGGGGCTGGAACACCATCTCGCCGATAACCAGGCCGATGGCTCCGCCGACGACGCCCACCCCGGCCCCGATGAGCCCACCCCGCCTAGCCTGGTACGCCGAGCGCACGATGAGCCCATCGGCGATGCCCGCGCTGCGCCTATGCAGATGCCGGCCAGAGCGCCGAAGAGGGCATCCACAGGGTACACTTCGGACACACTGGTGACACGCTCCAACTGGGGAGCCACCAGTGGCTCGATCAGCAGCCAGCTCACCGCCCCGCCAAGACCGCCAGCTATGGCGCTACGAATGCGTTAGTCGTTAAGCAGCAAGTGTACCTCCCCGTCGCTCTCACAAAATGGTGAACTATCCCATCTTTCCCCACATTCGATTCGCAGATCTCGGCTGGTCGCTGAATGGGGATGTGGTCAGCAGTCCTGAAAGATCAAGCCCTCTGGACGTAGGAGTTACTTTGCCCTCTTGAACGAGGAAGTCGATAAACTGGACGACAACGTGTTTTGAGACGCGCTCGTCAAAAGGCATCTTGCATTTAGCGAGGGCGCAGTCAGTCACTGTCTGCTTGCTGACTTTAATTCCTTGCTCAGCTTGTTCAAATAGCCAGTCGGTCAATGTGTATATTGCTTGCCGAGCCCGGTCTGCTGTCTGTTCGCTTAAGACCTCCAGGGGTGGAATTCCCCGTTGCGGATCAAATATTTGTGGCCAACCCGCTTCTAGCCTTCGCTGGATATCGGCGCATCGGACAACTTCTGGCCACTGGGCCTCCCGAATGGCAATCTGGCCAGGGTGTTCTATCCTAAGGACCCTTTTGAGCCAGCCCATGATGACGTGGAATTTTGGGGACGATGGGTGCAGCCATTGATCAAGCTCTTTGAGAGTCCGATCCGGCACACCTCTTCCACGATATTCAAGGAACTTCTGGAATAAGTAGAACTCATGGCTGTCCGCTTCAGAGACACCTCTCGTTAGACTTCTACAAAGCTGCTGTGGTAAGTTCCAAATACAAGGAACATAGAAATCCTTTTTGGAAAACCTCTTTAATAAATCAGAGTTTTGCTGTCTCCAGACAGCGTAATCGTCCATATTCGCAACCACGATGGAATAGATCCCACCTCTCGCCACGATGGTGTCAAGAGGTCTAAGAACGCCGATGTCTTTCACTTTATCGAAGATCAGAATAACAGGCACGCGCTCTGACAGGAGATAGTCAATCAGTTCTTTCAAGGTCTGCAGCAAGTCCGATGACCATTGTTCAGCATCGAGCGGCTCTGATACTTCTCTCTCACTGATCTGGGTCTCACGGGCATATGGTGAACCCAGCGAGGTTTTGCCCCACGGTGTAACGATTTCCAGGCTGATAGGAAAAGGCGTAAAGCTGGTACGCCTCTTTGTTTCTATCTCCCTGGTCGCTGGTCGTTTTGCTTTCATCTGCTGGCGGTAGGCCTTCTTCACAGCATTGCGAAGTTTGCGTCCGATTGGCCCACTACCCCGCTTCAGCGCCATCAGGATTTCTTCCAGTATCTTGGCCGGCTCTGCCAGATGTCCAGGATCAGAGAAATCAACAGCCGCTACGAGCGTAACGGCTTTCCTACTGCTCAAAATGTCGTCCTTAACTCGCGTGGCAATAGATGTGCCACCAAATCCTTCGATGCCCCTCAACATTATAGTGATGCCTGTTATCCCGCAATCTTCTTTCAAAATGGATCTTACAATGTTGTTGACTAGCCCCTTCCGACTTTCATTGAACAATCTGGCCTTGGCTTCATCTAGCCTACCTGACAGCGGTATGGTCCACAAGCGTAACAGGGAAGGAACCGGTGGTAAGGGCAGAGGAGCTGGAGCTGCCAACGGGGGCGATGGATAAGCAGTCACTGGCGAGGGCGGCGGAGGAGCAGGAACTGCTGCCAAAGCCGCACCACAAACGGAGCAGAACTTGGCTGTTGCCCTATTGGCTGCGCCACAGACAATGCATCTCTGCCACAACGGCGGGGGCACGGTTTTCCGTGTCAAGGCCTGTCGCAGGTCACGAACCGTCTGGTAGCGGTTTGCGGCCTGGATCTGCATGGCCCGCAGGATGGCCTGCTCGGTATTGGGGCTGATCCTTGGGTTCAGTGCCCGGGGAGGTGTCAATGGCATGCCTGCCGCAATGCGCGGTGATTCCGGCGGGACCTGCCCCGTCAGGAGGCAGTAGAGGGTGGCTCCCAGAGCGTAGACGTCGGAGCGGACATCGGTGCCGCCGGTGTATTGCTCCACGGGCGAGAAGCCTGGTGAAGCGGCGCGTGCCCCGGTCTCCGTGCCGGCTCCTGTTTGGTATTTGGCGATGCCGAAATCCACCAGCATGATTCGCCCCTCAGGCGTGCGCTTGATGTTACCTGGCTTGATGTCACGATGGATGACTGGCGTGGGCTTCCCGGAGACCGTATCAACCCATGTGTGCATGTACTCCAGGGCGTCGAATACCTGCTCCATCCAGCCCAGAACCTCAGCTTCCGGTAGCGGCCCGCGTCGAGCCAGGATTTGGTCCAGGTCCTCCCCTTCGACGTAGTCCATGACCAGGTATTGCCGGCCTGAGGGCTCGATGAAATGGTCGGTGACCTGGGGCAGGTTGGGATGCTTCAACCGCGCTAGCATAACCGCTTCGCGTTTGAACTGCTCTTGAGCACTCCGAGATGGATCGAAGTTCTCTTTAATGGCAATAAGCCGCCCTGGCAGGTGTAGATCCTCAGCCAGGTATACGGCTCCCATGCCGCCTTGGCCGAGGAGGCGGATGATCCTATATCGGTTGTGCAAGATTGTACCTGGTGTCAACAGATTGTTCATAGATGCCCCTCCCGTCTAACCCAACTTTGCCATCTCGCTGCTTTTCAACACGACAATCCTTTCAATAGGGCTTACTGAGCAGGAATGATCACAACTGCCCACGGCTTCTAAATCACCCCAGCCACGTTCTCAACTCTGCCCTTCGCAGGGTCAGGACACATCCTTTTGCTTCTGAAGCCAACACGTCAACGCCGTTAACCCGACGGTGTACAGCCCCAATGCGGCCCACCGACTCAGCAGGTAGTTGGCGGTGTGATCGTAGGCGAAGTTGAGTTCAACCGGACCGGGAGCGAGCGCCTTGAGCGCGTTGAGGTCAACCGTCGCTCCCAAAGCTTCGAGGGCCCAGCGACTCAAGGTCAGCCAGGACATGACCTTGCCCGTCCCCTCCAGCTTGAAGACCATCCCCGCAAAGATGATCTGCGGGATCAGTATGATGGGCACCACACTCATGGCCTTGTCCTCGTTGGATACCAGTGCCGAGATACATAGCCCCAGGGCCAGCCCGGCCACGGTGGTCAGCACTGTGGTGGTGTACATTTCGAGGGTTCCCGACATCAACACGCCCTCGGTGGGGAAGTCCACTTTCAAACCCAGGATGAGCAGCAGAGCGAAGCTCTGTGCCAAACACAGCAGGAAGAGTACGATGACTTTGGACAGTACGTAGGGCACCATCCCCAGATTCACCATGCGCTCCCGTTTGTAGATGGAGGTCTCCTTGGTGATCTCCCGCACCGAGTTGATGATGCCGAACCACACCGCAACACAGGCGATCATAAACACAACACGCTGTGCCGGAATGGCGTTGCTCACGAGATCATCCTTATGGGCCACCATCAGTAGGAGAAGGGCAATAACCGGAGCCTGCATCAGGAGGATGCCCAGATTCCGCGTATCGCGGAAAATCAACTCGAAGTAGCGCCGGACCAGTATCCATAACTGGTGTGGGTTGCAGGCGGCCAGCGCCTTGGCTCGAAAACTGCTCTGGGGTGTTACAGGCGACGCCTGTGAGGAGGGGGCGGCGCCTGTCGGCTGATATCGTCGCTGCTCGATGTACTGTTGGTAGTAGCGCGACGCCCGGAACTGCTGCTCCCAATGATTGGGATGCCGTTCGATTTCGTTGTAGATGTCGGAGAAATCACTGGCCTGGAAGAAGGACTTGGCCTCTTGCGGCGGACCAAAGAACACCAGCCGTCCGCCCTGGCCTAAGAACGCTACGTGGTGACAGCGGTCAATGTTGGCCGTAGCATGGGTGACCAGCACGATGGTCCGTTCCTCCTGGTCGGCAAGGTCGCGCAAGGTGTACATCAGCTTCTTCTCCAGGCCGGGGTCCAACCCCGAAGTCGGCTCATCCAGGAAAAAGAGGCTGGGCTCGGCCAAGAGCTCCAGGGCGATACTGACACGCTTGCGCTGGCCACCGCTTAGTTGGCCCACCATTCGGTTCCGGCACTCCCAGATGTCCACCGCTTGCAGCGCTCGCTCGATGCGGGCGTCAACCTCCGTGGGCGACAGATCAGGGAGACGCAGTTTCGCGGCATAACGCAACGCCTGAGCCACGGGCAGGTTGAGGTGAACGATGTCCGCCTGGGGGACGTATCCCACCAGCGTCCGGTAGGCGTCGAAGTTAGTGTAGTAGTCGTCCCCGTTGATGAGCACCTGGCCTTCGGCGCGCTGGAAACCGCTCAGGGCGTTCAGCAGGGTGGTCTTACCGGTCCCGCTGCTACCTACCAGGGCCACAAACTCCCGGGGGCGGATAGCCAGGGAGATGTCCCGGAGCAAAGCAAAGGAATCCCCTTGCCAGAGTGCAGACAGCGCTTTCTGGAATTCCCCTTTTATGAGGTGGGCTCGCGCCCTCTGTAGCCGGTGATCGCCCCGTACCTCCTTGCGCAGCTCCAGCGCGTCCAGATGGATACGACCCCTCTGGCTGACGTGCCTGATCGCAGCGCCATCGTAGGTGAGCTCGTAGGCCCCGATCTGGACCCGAGCGCCCACGGGTAGGACGAGGCGCTGGATAGGCTGGCCGTTCACGAAGGTGCCGTTGGTACTGCCCAGATCCAGCAGGACATGTTGGCTGCCCCACACATCGAGCCGCGCATGGTGCCGGGAGACTGTTGGATGGTCCAACCTCAGATCACAGGCCGGATCGCGCCCGATTCTCACACTGCTGCGGCCGGCCAGGGAGAACACCGCCACAGGAGGTGGAGGTGCCTTCGCGATGCTAATCCCTTGGTAAACGAGAGTGATGGAATCGCCTCGCCCATCGCTGATGCGGAAAGTATCGCCATCAGCCAGGGGCTTCTCCTTGATGCGCCGTCCCTGGAAGATCAACCCGTTGGTGCTGTCCAGGTCAACGATCTTGTATCCCGCGCCCTGTTGCTCCAGCCGTGCGTGGTGGCGAGAGACCCCATCGAAGGCCAGCACGATGTCGTTGTCGGTGTGGCGGCCGATGCTGACAACATCCTTGTCTAGATCGCGACTCTCCAGGGTCCGTCCCAGCCAGGATACGACCAGCCGGGGACGCGCCAAAAGGGTGGTGCGCTGTGCAGGCGGGGCGCCAGGTTGGGGAGCGCCACAATTGCTGCAGAATGAAGCATCTGGCCTGGAGAGTGGTTTCTTACACGACTTACACAGAGTCAGTGCCATGACCATTGCCTTTCCATTCAGTGATCCTCCAATTAAACAGATACCGGTAGGTCATTTCTGCCGAGCTGTACTGGGGGAGCGCCAGACGGCCGGATCGCGGCGTTGGCGTAACGCCGCACTGGTAACGTTCCCCAGGCGTCGCAATACTACGCATCAGGACTGGAACAGGAAGCTCTGACGGCAAGACACTGAGCCTTTGCGGCCCCAAGACGTTTTTGTGTTGTTCCGTCGAGACTGGCTGACGGGTGATCTTTATGTGCCTACCGGACGGCGGAAGATGACCTGATCGAAATTGATCCAGCTTACCCGCTGTCCCAAGAGACCGGCCAGACAGCCTGGCTGAATCTGGATCTGTACGGGGTCAATGCGGTAGAACTCCCACCCCTGCCGTGAATAGTTGTCGATTAGCTCTTGAAGCTGGTTGGAGACTTTCTCAGCGTTCTCCACATTGAAGACCCCACTTTTGAGAGTGCCGATGAAAGGCACGACTTTGTAAGTGTAGTTGGACATGAAAGGACCTCCCTTATTATTTTATAGTTCCCCAGGATAGGGCTATTTGGTATGATACGCTGACAAGCCGATGACGTTACATCTGGCGAAAGACAAATTCCTTGTCGCCGAGACGCACCGTCCAGCCATCCCTGAGCAAGTTCACTTGCGTGCGGCGCCCATTGACGTAGCTTCCGTGAGTACTTCCGAGATCATAAAGCACGTAGCGATCTCCCTCTTGCCGGATTTCGGCGTGGCGCTCGGAGACGCCAGGGAAAGGCAATACGATGGCGTTGCCTGCCCCGCTGCCAATGGACGTGACCTCGCCGCGCAGAGGATGGGATGGCTCAGCAGCATCTGGCTGGGCCGGAACCAGCCAGGCTGTTGCGCCTGGCGCTCGGCTTGCCTCTCCTATGGTCTCAGCACGCGGACCAGGGACTGCAGGGCTGGGCTCAGCCTGTGCCAGTTGTAGCTCGATACCACCCGACAGGCTGGCGAGCAGGTTGTAGCCCCAACCGGCCAGTCCTACCAGCAGGGCTGCAGCCAGCCCCACCCCCAGTGTTATGCTGAGAAGGGCCAGTACAACCACCAGGGCCAGACGTTGGTCCAGGGTCTGAAGAGTTTGAAGAGCACCACCAAGATCGAGTATCTTGACGAAGTCCAGGTGGATCGTCTGTCCTAGAAGGCGGTACTCAGCCCCTTGCAGGGTCTCCAGGAAACGCCGAAGAAGGGGGATGACCTGAGCGACGATCAGAGCGAACAGGCAGCCAAAAGGCAGGGCAAGCCCACTTCCCAGGACCAGCCCAAACCTCAGGAGTGACCGGATGGTCACGCGACGGATGTTGTAACGTTGCATGGCTCTCCTCTATGTGCAGGGGTGGGGAGGTGCTGGGGTGCTGGGGTGCAGAGGTGCTGAGGGCGAAAGAGAATTCCCCCCTGCTCCTCTGCTCCCCTGCTCCCCTGCTCCCCTGCGTCGTCCCGCTAGGTTGTCTGGAACGTCAGCACCACGCGCCCCAGGCGTACTTGATCCCCGCTGTTCAGAGGCTGAGGCACACCAGGGTTCAGCTTCTGGTTGTTGACGAAGGTGAAGTTGGTGCTGTTCAGGTCCTCAACGAGCCACTGATTTCCCCGCATGGTGAGCTTGGCATGGCGGCGGGAGACGCCCCCTTCTTCGCCGCCGTGGGGCGTCAGGTCCACGTCCGGGAACACCCCGCTGACGGGGTCCTCGCGGCCCAGCAGGACCTCGGCCTTCCCACTGAGGTCGAACTGAGCCCCAGTTCCAGCTACCACCAGCCGAGGGCGGATGCCCACGACAGGAGGCGGAGGCGCCACCGGTGGGGCCACAGGTTTCACCGGCGGCGGTACCGGTGCCGCCAGCGAGGCGCCACAGGCGTCACAGAAGGTCTGACCAGGCGGTTGGTCGGCTCTGCAGACGGGGCACTTCACCACGGCGCCTACCGGCGCCGCTGGGGTCGGCAGCGGTGCCACCGGCTGAACTGGCGGAGCCGCTGGCGCTGCCGGTTGTGCTGCGGGAAGCGCTCCCCCACAACTGTCGCAGTAGGCCTCGCCAGGGATGGCCGGTGTGCCGCAGGACGGGCAGGTTACTCCTGCTCCTGGTATGACTGCTGCGGCTGGAGTGACTGGTGCTGCCGGCGGAGGAGCGGCTACTCCCGCCAGGCTAGCCCCGCAGTTGTCACAGAAGGCCGCTCCGGGTTGACTCTGTACATTGCATTGTGGACAGATACTCATTTTAACCTCCTTAGATTTGGTCTATTAGACTCTATTGGGAATAGTAGCATAGCCCCTCGTGGGCGTCAGAATCGCGTAAAAACGCGCACAAGGCGCTATACTACGGCTATTCCCGATAATGTCTATTGGTCGCATAGTCGTGTGGTCGTGTGGTCGTCTAGTCATTTGATCGTCTGGTCGTGTAGTCGCTTGCTCACAACCACATGGCCACCCGACCACCTGACCACCAGACCACGTGACTAGCTGACCACATGAATTACTGATCTAACTTCTGGGTCAGTTTGCGGGTCTCATACCGCAGCTTCTTGGTGCCAGCGTCCGACATTTTCCCCTCCTGCTCCAGGCGATTGGCCTCCTCTTCTGCCACTGCTGCCAGCTCGGTCTCGCCCACTGCCAACAGCCGCGTCACTGCTGCCCGCAGCTTCTGGGTGGCCCCAACGATGTCCCCCGCCTTGGCTTCATCCAGGGCCCGTGTCTGTAGCTTGAAGGCGGTCACCTTCTCTATCAGGTTCATCACCCTTGGGTCTTGCTGTTGGGCCAGCGACGGATCATCGGTGAAGGTCAACAAGATGTCGCTGCGCACCTTTCCACCGACCAAACCGGCAGCAGGTACGTCGTAGCTGATCTCAGTCTGGGCGATGCGGTAGCTACCAGTGGAACGGGGCGGCAGCAATAGCTCCACCAGCACGGCCTGTCCTTGTTCCTTCTCCAGGTCGCCCAGGTGCACCTGAACGTCGCGGTCGGAGAGGGCCCTGGGGCTCAACTGGGAGATGAGCGGGATAACCCTCCAGACCTGTCTGGGGTCAACGCCCTTGACCAGGCGCAGGATAAGCTGGGCGTTGTTGACCACAGTGGCCTGCATGGCGCGCAGGGTATCCTGGAAGTGCTGCTGGATCTTGTGGGGGACATCAATGGAATCGGAGACCCCGCCGCTGGCGTTGGCTATGGCATCGAGCAGATCCTCGTTCCAGTCGTCGCCCAGGCCCAAAGCGGTGATGGGAGAGCCCAGGCGGCCGGCATCGCCTCCCAATATCTGGCACTGGTCCTCATCGCCCCACGTCTGGCCGTCAGTCATCAGCAGGATGCGGCTGACGCGCGAGGGATCGAGGGCCTTCTGCACCTCGGCCAGGCCCAGCTTCATGCCCTTGGACATCTCCGTGCCGCCGCCGTCCTTGATGCCGTCCACCAGCGACTTGAGGTGAGCCGGGTTGGTCACGGGCTGACTGGGCGATACCACCTGGGCGTTGTCGTCGAAGATGATCAGCGACACGTAATCCTGGGGCTGCATCTGGTCCAGCACCAGCTTGACCGCCTCTTTGAGATTCTGCAGCTTCTCCCCCGCCATGGACCCGCTGTGATCCAGCACCAGGCTGAAGTTGAGGGGCATCTGCACGTTGGCCACCGCCCCCGTAGGTTTGGCCTCGATGAGCACGTAGGCCAGTTGTTGGGTTTGTGTGACGGGCACATTCGGTTTACCTAGTGTACATTGGAGACTTACTTCTCCTGCCATTCAGACCTCCTTTCTTTTATTGAGTTCTCCCGGAAAAGGGTAGTAGCCCAACCGAGTTGGGCGCCATCTGCCTCAAAACGGCCAATGCGATTGGCCTGCTACCCGTCAAAAAGTCACCCGCTGGACTTTACGAGAGAACTCTATTGCAAATGATAGCCAATCACTGATTCATCCAGGGGGATGTTGGCCGTGTCTAACTCATTCTGTCCATAGCGCTACTCCTTTCCGGCCGATCTCTACCAGCTCGATGCGCCAAGCGGTGAGACCGCCTCTCATTATCCAATGCTGTTGTCGCAATACTCGCGCGTTTCTGAGGGGGAACACC
>CAYUPJ010000002.1:41706-54816 GCA_964446635.1 uncultured Anaerolineae bacterium | reverse complement strand
TACGCTTCGCTTGTCAACTTGTCGGTTTGAGGCGAAGCTTCGCTGGGTAGTTACCTACCGACGCCCCAGGCCGTGAGGCGCTACAACGAGTTGAGGGGCGAGGGGAAAAGAGTGGCAGCGATCATCCACCCAACCTGCTAATCGTATCCCAACCGCTCCCGCTGGATTTGACAATCCAGCGGGCAGGGCCTGGATTTGGCACTTGTCCTGAGCCTGCCGAAGGGATCCAGGCCGAGCGAGGATCCTATCCCAATGCACACTCTACCGTTCAACGCTCTCTACTGGCTTCTAGCCCTATCGCCGATCATCGTAGTCCTGATCCTGATGGTCGGCTTTCGCTGGGGCGGCGCTAAGGCCGGCCCTGTGGGCTGGCTCACGGCTATCACCGTTTCAGGCTGTCATTGCGAGCGAAGCGAAGCAATCCCCTCCCTGGCCTTTTTCGGCGCTACACCCGGGCTGCTGGCCTACTCTCAGCTTAAGGGCTTGCTGCTTACCGCCTATGTGCTGTACATCATCTGGATGGCGCTGGTGCTCTATAACGTAGTGAATGAAGCGGGAGCCATCGCCGTCATAGGCGGTGGAATCTCCCGCCTCACCGGCGACCGGGTGATGCAGCTCCTGATCCTGAGCTGGGTGTTCAGTTCCTTCTTGCAGGGGGTGGCTGGATTCGGTGTCCCCATCGCGGTGGTAGCTCCCCTGCTCATCGGCCTGGGCTTCGAGCCGGCGACGGCAGTGGTGGCTACGGCCATCGGCCATTCCTGGTCGGTTACTTTCGGCGACATGGCATCGTCGTTTCAGGCTCTCATCGCGGCCACTGGACTAGGCGGCCAGGAGTTGGCCCCCTGGTCGGCGCTCTTTCTGGGCCTGGCCTGTTTCGGCTGCGGCCTGGCGGCGGCCCATGCTCACAGTGGTCTCAAAGCCCTTCGGCACGGTCTGCCAGCCATCCTGATCATTGGCACTCTGATGGGCGGAACGCAGTATCTGCTGGCGACCAACGGCCTCTGGAATCTGGCCGGCTTCGTGGCCGGCCTGGTGGGCCTCCTGGCAGGAGCAGGGGTGGCTCGCTTGCCCCTCTACCGCTCTGCTTCGGCAACATCTACCGCGGATCGCGCCGAAGAGCGCCTGGGGTTGCCTTTGGCCCTCGCCCCCTATCTGCTCCTCATCGTGTTGGTCACGGCGGCGGAGCTCTACAGTCCCCTTCACCAGCTTCTCAACAGTGTCGTGATCAGGACTCACTTTCCGGAGCTCCGCACGGTCTACGGCTGGACAACGGAAGCTGGAACGGGGCGCACCATCAGCATCTTCGGCCACCCTGGGGCCTTGCTGGCTTACACCTCCGTCACCGCCTACCTTCTCTATTGGCGCACTGGGTTCTACAGGGAAGGCACACTGCGAAGGATCGCGACCAACACCTTGAGGAGCGCGGCGCCCTCCAGCATCGGCATCGCCTCCCTGGTGGGCATGGCCCTGGTCATGGATCACAGTGGCATGACCTATCTGTTGGCCGAGGGCATCAGCCGCAGCGTGGGAGCGGCCTTCCCCTTCTTCTCCCCCCTCATCGGGGTACTGGGCGCGTTCATGACCGGCTCCAACACCAACTCCAACGTCATCTTCGCCCCCTTGCAGAAGCAGGCCGCCGAGCTCATCGGCATCAGCCTTTTCATCATCCTTGGCGCGCAGACCGCGGGCGGTTCTTTGGGGAGCATGTTAGCCCCGGCCAAGGTCATCGTGGGCTGCAGCACCGCCGGCCTGGCCGGACGCGAGGGAGAGGTTCTTAAGAGGACGCTTCTACCCGGCCTTTTGATCGCTGCTTTGGTCGGGGTGGTGGCCTGGATAGCAATTTATGTGTTGATGAGTTAACGAGGCAACGAGTTCCTCGTTAACTCGTTGCCTCGTTGCTCATTACCTCCTCGTAGATGTCTTCCCCCGTTTGGTCGGTGATCCAGCTTACGGCCAGGCGAAGGTCCCGCTTGAAGCCCTCCTCCAGGGAGATGCCCGTGGCCTCTTTGACCAGGTGGATGGCTTTGGCGGCGTAGGCGATGACGTAGCGAGGCTCCAGGCGGCTTAAGTCCTCGAAAAAGAAGCCGCAGCTCGTGTACATGGCCTGACGATAGGCTTGGGCCTTCAGCAAGGTCAATATCCGCTTTGCTTCGTCCTCGGTAAACTTCCCAGTGGCCCGCTGAGCCAGGAAGTCTGTCCCATCCATTTCCCCCAGCACCACCTGGATATAACCATCCCGCAGCCTCCAGGGGTCAGCCACCCACCTCTCGACCTCGTCCTGGTAGAGAGCGTCCATCTCCTGGGCTAGTCGGTCCAGGGCCCCTCGCAGATGGCGCTTCCACCTGCTCTCGCCCTGGGTACAGGTGCACCCCTCCCGCCAACGAGCCACACCATGCCCACAACTCCACGAGGTGCCCTCCAAGATTTCGATCTCTGCCCTAGGTGGATGCTCTTTCAAATAGCGGGTCAGGAAGGTCACCTCGTAACCCGCCCTGGGAGCTTCCTCGTACAGCACATCGTGTAAGAAGCGCTCTCCTCCCCGATGGTGATGGCCAAAGGTTTCGCCATCTGTAGCTATCAGACGCAGCCCCCCTCCGCCTGACAGATAGTTCCTAGTAAAGTCTTTAGCACTATTGGTCATAGGCGAGTTAAAAGCCAGGTGATTGGAGAGAGACTCATCTCTGAAAAAGACGGCCATCTCTCGGCCACGCGGCAGTCGCACGCGGTAGGGGCTGGTGTCTCCCCCCCCTACCAGGAGGGGGATGGGGGGGGTCGCCTGCTGGGGAGAGAGGATGGTGAAGGCGATGCCTTGGCTGGCTAATACTTCGAGGGTTTCCTGATCCACGGCCATCTCTGGTAGCCACATCCCCAGGGGCTCGTGGCCGAAGCGATGGCGGAAGTCAGCGATGCCCCATAAGACTTGGGTCTGTTTGTCGCGTCGGGTGGCCAGGGGGAGGATAGTGTGGTGATAGGCCTGGGCCAGGGCGTTGCCTACGCCGTAGGCAGCCCTGTTTCGTCGGTCGGCCTCGACGATGCGCTGATAGGTGGTTGCATCGTGGCCCTCTAGCCAGGCTGCCAGAGTGGGACCCAGGTTGAAGCTCAGGACATCGAAGTTGCCCAGCTCTGCGTTGGGGCGATAACATTCAGCGTTGATTTTCTCGTTGAAGTTGGGAAAGGGACTAGCCCCCTTTTCAAGAGGAATAGCCCCTGTGAAGGGATCCTCCCGAGGGGGCTGGTAGAAGTGTCCGTGAACGCAGAGGCTGGCAAATTTCAAACTTCAAACCTCAAACTTCAAGACTTGTGTTGAGCCTGTCGAAACATTGGATTTCTAACATGCCCAAAGGATCAAGCCAGGCTCGTAGGGATTGTTTAGATCCTCGTGGTGAGGGAGTATCCGAAGGGCGTAGCCATATCTACCACTGGCGCGAGCAGGAATGGAGCCAATGAACACGTGGTTTCCATCACCATTGGACTCCGCACATTCCATGGCGATGACCTCACCCTTCGACATCTCTCCCCTCGTGTCCATGGGGCCATAATAGAGCTGCACTGTCACATCCTTGGGCTCAAGAGCACCTAGACGTACCTGAGCCCGTACCTGGAGTTCAGCGCCCACCTTGAGCTCGGCCGGTATCTCCGCCTCTACGTGATCCACTCGGATCTCCGGCCAGCGTTCGTGGAGGAGGGATTTCCACTGGGCAAGGGCCTTCGCTCGAGCCATCTCGTTCTCGGTCAGGTGCTCATACCGCTCGGCCGAAGGCAGGTAGAAACGCTCGGCATACTCGCGAACCATGCGGTTGGTGTTGAAGATCGGACAGACGACCCGCATGGCATCTTTCATTAAAGGGATCCATTTGTACGGAAGCCCATTGGAGCTACGATCGTAAAACAAGGGAATGGCCTCTTTTTCCAGAATCTCATAGATGGCCTTGGATTCGATGTCGTTCTGGTAATTGAGGTCTTCATACACCTCGCCTCTGCCGATGGCCCACCCGGCCTCGGGTTGATATGCCTCATCCCACCAGCCATCGAGGGTGCTTATGTTGATGGCGCCGTTGGCAGTGGCCTTCATCCCGCTGGTGCCGCTGGCCTCGCGAAGGCGCAGGGAAGTATTGAGCCAGATGTCTGTCCCCTGAACCAGATAGCGAGCAATCGTCATATCGTAGTCCTCAATGAAGACTATCCGTCGCCGAAACCTCTCCTCTCGGCACAGATGGACGATCTGTTGAATCAGCTCCTTGCCTGGGTTGTCCTGGGGATGGGCCTTGCCGGCGAAGATGATCTGAACGGAATGGTCCTCGTCGTTGAGGATTCTGGCCAGCCGGTCCGGGTCGCGCAGGAGCAGGGTGGCGCGCTTATAAGTGATGAAGCGGCGGCCGAACCCGATGGTCAAGGCTTTGGGATCCAGCATTTCGCCTGCCCTCTCTACCTCGGAGGGGGGAGCACCTCGCTTCTCGAGTTGCTCACGCAGCCGCCGCCGGACGGCGGCCACCAGACGCTCTCGCCGCCTCTCGTGAGTCCGCCAAAGCTCCTCGTCGGGGATCTTGTCCACCCGCTCCCAGATGGTCTGGTCGTCCGGACGCTGCAACCAGTGAGGGCCCAGGTAACGGTCATAAAGGCCCGCCAGATCGAAGGAGATCCAGGATGGGATATGGATGCCGTTGGTAACCCAGGTTATGGGTATCTCGTCCTCAGGCACCCCTGGCCAGACTCCCTGCCACATTCTGCGCGAGACCTGGCTGTGCAGCCGGCTCACTCCGTTGGTATGGGCTGCCAGACGCAAGGCCAGGATGGCCATACAGAAGGGTTCTTGATGGTCTGCCGGATTCTGGCGTCCTAAGGCCAGGAACTCCTCCCGCGAGAGGCCAAGCGATGTGTAGTAATCGTAGAAGTACTTGTCTATGAGGTGAGGCGGAAACCTATCTATCCCAGCCGGGACAGGGGTGTGAGTGGTGAAAACGTTGCCGGCTGAAGCAGCCTGCCGGGCTTCTGCAAAGGATAGCCCTCGCTCTTCCCTGAGGATGCGGATCCGCTCCAGAGCCAGGAATGCAGAATGGCCCTCGTTCATGTGGCAGATGGTAGGGCGGATCCCCAAGGCCTGCAGGGCACGAATCCCACCAATGCCCAACATGATCTCCTGCTGGATGCGCATCTCCAGATCCCCGCCATATAGCTCGTCGGTGATGTTCTGATCCTGGGGACCATTGGCTGGGATGTTCGTATCCAGCAGGAAGAGGGACACACGGCCGACCTGGGCGCGCCATGCCTGGGCGGTGACCTTACGGCCGGGGTAATCAATCTGGATGGTCACCGGCGTTCCGTCCTCCCGCTGCTCCAGTTGAATAGGCATGTTGTAGAAGTCGTTCTCCGGGTATAGTTCCTGTTGCCACCCGTCTGAGTTCAGATACTGACGGAAGTACCCCTCCTGGTAGAGGAGACCCACCCCCACCAGAGGCAAGCCCAGGTCACTGGCCGCTTTGAGGTGATCGCCAGCCAGAACCCCCATGCCCCCGGCGTAGTTGGGTATGCAGTCGGTGAGCCCGAATTCGGCCGAGAAGTAAGCGATGTATGGCTCCCCAAACGGGCCATGGTATTTCGTATACCAGGTGTTTTGACTTTTCATGTAGCGGTCGAACCGCTGATAGACCCGCTCCAGTTGGGCCAGGAACCCTTCATCCTCGGCTGTCTCCTCCAGCCGCTCCTGTTTGATCGTCCCCAACATCAGTACAGGATTGTGGCCGGAATCCTCCCAGAGCTGATGGTCCAGCCGACGGAAGAGATCTATGCCATCCAGGTTCCAGGACCACCAGAGGTTATAGGCCAATTCCCGGAGGCGTTCCAGCTTGGTCGGCAAAGAGGGAATGATGGTAAAGGTGCAGATAGGTCGCATGATTTTTTACCTCGCGGTATATTATGCAATACCTTGCCATCCATGTCAAGATTCGACAGGAGGAAGGAACTAGGGTTTGTTGCTCCTCACACTCGCTCTTAGTGCGGCCACGTTTTCCGCCACCGATGCCCTGGCATCGTATATGCTCGATCCGGCCACAAGCACCGTCACCCCGGCGCTCACCACCAGCGGCGCAGTAGTCGGGTCTATTCCACCGTCCACGGCAATGGGTATGTCTAGCCCACGCCCGTCCAACATCTGCCGAAGACGGTGGATCTTGTCCAATTGGCTGGGGAGGAACGGCTGCCCGCCCCAACCAGGGTTGACCGTCATCACCTGGATCAGGTCAGTCAGGTCTAGCACTTCTTCCAGAACGCTCAGGGGCGTGCCAGGGTTGAGAGCCACGCCCGCCTCTATCTTGAACTCGTGGATGCGCTGCAGCACGCGGTGGAGATGAGGGCAGGTCTCCTGATGCACGATCAGGCGGTCCGCCCCGGCATCGGCAAATGCTTCCAGATGCTTCTCTGGCTCGACGATCATCAGATGCACATCCAGCGGCAGGCTCACCAGCGGACGCAACGCCCGCACCACGCCCGGCCCGAAGGTGATGTCGGGCACAAAGCATCCGTCCATGATGTCCACCTGGATGGCGTCCACGCCGGCCGCTTCGGCCTCGCGGGCCTGCTGGCCCAGGCGCGCAAAATCGGCTGATAGGATAGAGGCTTCAATTAGGACCATGGTGTTCTCCTCCGTAAAACGTCAAACGTAAAACGTGAAGCGTGGGGGATGATTGACATTTCACGTTTCACGTTTGAGATGGCGGATTCCCTCAACACCCGCCACGATCACGTCCGTTGCCAACCCCAGGAACAAGCCGTGTTCCACGATGCCGGCGCGTTCGCCCAGCCGGGCCGCCAGTTGGGTTGGGTCTGAGATCGGACCAAAGTTGCAGTCCAGGATCAAGTTGCCCTGGTCGGTCTTGAAGGGAGTGCCATCGCTGTTGAGGCGTAAGATGGGCTTTGCACCCAGCGACTCCAGATAGGCAGCTTGCGAGCGCCAGCCGAAGGGGATCACTTCCACCGGCACTGGCCAATGGGTGCCCAGGGCGGGCGATAGTTTGGATTCATCTACCACAATGATCTCACGACGGCTGGCCTGGGCGACCATCTTCTCCCGCAAGAGCGCCCCGCCGCCGCCTTTGATCAGGTTCAGATTGGGATCCACCTCGTCCGCGCCGTCAATCGTCACCTCAACGACGGGATGCTCGTCCAAGCTGGTCAGTGGGATGCCCAGGCATCGGGCCTCTCCCTCCACCTGGAGCGAACAGGGCACGCCGAGGATGTTCTGAAGTTGTCCCTCGTGCAGCAACTGGGCGATGCAGCGCACGGCAAAGACGGCTGTACGGCCGTGACCCAGGCCCACTACCATCCCCGATTTCACGAAATCCACTGCGTATCGGCTGGCTTGTTGCTTGAGCTTTTCTATGTCCACGCTTGTCCCTCGATTTCATCTTATCAACCCATCGTTTCCTGCCAGGCTCGTAACACTTCGGCCACGCTCCAGGCCTGGGCGATGCAACCGCGCGGCGCGAAGGGGGGATTGCCGTCGAAGATCTCGCTGATACTGCCCACACCGTGATCGGCCAGGTGGTGGATGAAGGGCTGCAGAAAAGAACGCGCCAGCTCACGGTCGTCGTAGACGCGCAGGTAGGCGCTGACGAAGGGGCCGATCAACCACGCCCAGACAGTGCCCTGGTGGTAGGCTCCGTCGCGCTGGCGCTGGTCGCCGCCATAGTGACCAACGTACGCCGGATCATCTGGCGCCAGACTGCGTAGCCCGTGGGAGGTGAGCAGGTGGCGAGCGCAGGCATCCACCACAGCCCGCTGTTGGTGGTCAGTCAACGGGCTGTGGGGCAGAGAGACGGCGAACAGTTGATTGGGACGCAGGGCCGGGGCATCACCCTCGGGGCCATCGAGCACGTCGTAGCAATAGCCGGCCGCTTCGTTCCAGAAGCGGGCAAATCCAGCCTGTGCCTGCTCTGCCAGGGTGTCGTAGCGCTCGGACGGCTTTTCCAGACGACGTGCGAAGTCAGCCATGACGCGCAGGGCATTGTACCACAGGGCGTTGATCTCCACCGGCTTGCCGATGCGCGGCGTCACTACCCAGTCATCCACTTTGGCGTCCATCCAGGTGAGCTGCACGCCCGGCTCGCCTGCGTAGAGCAGGCCGTCGGCGGGGTCCACGTGGATGTTGTAGCGCGTGCCGCGCTGGTGCCACTCAATGATGCCCTGCAACACGGGGAAGAGGTCGCGTAACAGCATGTCATCGTTCGTTGCGGCGTGGTAAGCGCGGATGGCCTCGAAATACCAGAGGGTAGCATCAGCCGTGTTGTATTTGGGCTGTTCGCCAACTTCGGGGAAATGGTTGGGCAACATCCCCTGGTCCACAAAGCGGGCGAAGGTGCGCAGGATACGGGCGGCCAAGTTGTGGCGACCCGTGGCCAGAGTCAGCCCTGGCAGGCTAATCATCGTATCGCGGCCCCAATCGCCGAACCAGGGATAGCCGGCGATGATCGTGCAGCCATCTGTATCGTCGGGCAGAGCGCGGCGCACGATGAATTGGTCGGCGGCTAGGGCCAGATGCCGGATCCAGGCAGGTGCATCGGCGTGGCCGCTTTGCGCAACCAGCCGCTGCTCATAAGCCTGCCGTTCGACATACGCCGATACACCATCCAGGTTCGGCGTCGCCGCCGTGCTGGCAACTAGGGTGAGCGACTCGCCGGGCTCTAGCGTGGTCTGGAATAGGCCCGCATAGAGGTTATCGTCCAGGGCATCCAGTCCACGGCCTCTCTCGACGCTCAGAAAGTAATCCTGATACCATTCGTGTTGAGGCGTGATCTGGGCGGAGCCGCTTAACAGGTAGAGAGGCACTGCTGTGTCGAAGGCTGTCACCCGCAGGCCGTGCGCCACCGGTTCAACCCGCATCTGCCACTCACCAGCATAGGTGTTGCCGTGATGGTCCCGATAGTTGACGATAGCCTTGATGCTCAGGGCTAACGGTGCGGTGGCTCGGACCAGGTCGTAGCGAATGTAGGTCGTGTTGGCGCCGGGCTGCATCCAGACTCGCTTTTCCAGCCATGCGTCGGCACAGGCGAAGGTCCACACTGGTGTTGTGCCTTCCAGGTGGAAGCGCTCCAGGTTATGGAAGCCGATGGGTTCCACCCCCTTCCACTCCCTACCTGGCTCGCAAAGGGCTGAGGTGGGGACAGCCCAGCGGTTGGTGAACAGTGGATAGGTGCAGCCATCGTAGGCCGCAGTCTCATCCAGCTTGGTGAGCAGCAGGGTTCGGCCCAGCGGTGGCCGGAGGGCAGCAATCAGCAAGCCATGATAGCGGCGAGTGGGCAGGCCGGCGACGGTGCCCGACGCGTAGCCGCCGACACCGTTGGTTACCAGCCACTCGCGCTGTTCAGCAATGGGCAGATGGCTGCAGATTTCACGTCCGAAATCGAGCATGGCTGTTCACCTACCTCCTTTACGGTACGATTCGCGTCCCCGTCTCCCCAACGAGGGCCCTTTCGATGTTCTCCGGCGAGGTGATGAGGGCCTCCCGACCACCCTGCTTCAAAAACTCGATGCTAGCTCTGATCTTGGGCCCCATGCTGCCTGGCGCGAAGTGGCCTTCGGCCAGATATTGCTCCGCCTCGGCCAGGGTCACCTGATTCAGCCACCTTTGCCCAGGCTTGCCGTAGTTCAAGGCCACCCTGTCCACAGCGGTGGAGATGAGGAAAAGGTCGGCCTGGATGCTGGCAGCCAACAGGCCGGATGCGTAGTCCTTGTCTATCACCGCTTCCACCCCCCTCAGGTTGCCGTCTTCGTCTCTGACTACAGGGATGCCCCCGCCCCCCACGCCGATGACCACGAAGCCAGCGTCCAACAGGGTTTTGATAGCGCTCCTTTCCACGATCTCCAGGGGGATGGGCGAGGGGACCACCCTCCTCCAGCCGCGTCCGGCATCATCCTTCACCACCCAGCCCCGTTCAGCCCCCAACTTTTTGGCCTCCTCCTCGCTGTAGAAAGGTCCAATGGGCTTAGAGGGATTCTGGAAAGCTGGGTCGTCCTTGCCCACCACCGCCTGCGTGACCACCGTGGCTGCTTGCTTTTTCATCCCCCGCTTTTCAAACTCGTTGTAGAGGGACTGTTGGATCATGTAGCCGATGGCCCCTTGAGTGTCGGCCCCGCAGGAGTCCAGGGGGACGGTGTGCAACACGTTGCTGGCCAGCTCCGAGCGCAGGAGAATGAAGCCCACCTGGGGGCCATTGCCGTGGGTGATGACCACATCCCACCCCTGTTCGATCATCCCAGCGATGTGGACGCAGGTCTCCCGCGTGGCCTCGAACTGGTCGGGCACGGTCTGATGATCCTTGTCCTTGATCAGAGAGTTGCCGCCGATGGCAACTACAGCTACTTTGGCCATGAGATCCTCCTCAATCTTAGAGTTTATGCCTTGTGATTGTACCCCAAATCGCTGTTGAATGCAAGACGCCAGCCCGATGCTGAAGTCATCGGGCTTAAAGAACAAAGCGCCCTAAAGGGCGCTCAACTTTAGGGCGCTTCCAGCGCCCTTTGCTCTTTCAGCCTGGGGGCTTCGTCGCGAGCTCAGCCGAGCGGTTGAGCCCCAGGCAACCCAGCGGCGGTTCAACAACACCTAAACGAGAGACTACCCGCATCTCAACGGGACAACAATCAGCTATGGGGATACGATTTCCACCAAGGCGTCCACCGCCCGTACGCCTTGGCCTCTTGGCAGTACCATCAAGGGATTGATGTCCAGTGCGGCTATGAGATCGCCCAGGTCTACCGCCAGTTGAGAGAGGCGCACCAGGGCATCGGCCAGGGCCTCCACGTCGGCCGGTGGCCGTCCCCGGAACCCCTCGAGGAGACGCACCCCCCGTGTCTCGTGGATCATCTCCAGGGCTTCTTCGCGGCTCAGAGGTGGCAGGCGCAGGGAGGAATCCTCGAGAACCTCCACCAAGACCCCGCCCGACCCGAAGACCACCACCGGGCCAAAGTCGGGGTCCCGCAGCACTCCCAAGATAACCTCCACTGCATCAGCAAGGATCATCTCTTGGATCACCACCCCCTCCAACCGCGCCTGGGGATGATGTCGCCGGGCGGCTTCCATTACCTCGTGAAAAGCGGTGTCAACGGCCGCCTTTTCCCCCAGGCCGACTCGCACGCCGCCGATCTCGGTCTTATGCTGGATGTCGGGCGAGATGATCTTGAGCACCACCGGGTAACCGATGTGTTGGGCCGCCTCAACCGCTCCCTCCGCTGTGGTGGCCACTGCCTCTTTCGGACCAGGGATGCCATAGGCAGCCAGCAGGCGTCGTCCTTCGACTTCATTCAGGGCAGGTCCTTTTACCTCCTGCAGTTTCCTCCGCCAGTCAGGCAAGTCGGTCGGTGAAGGACAACCAGCGACTATGGGCTCCCCCATACAACGGCGGAAACTGGCATAGCGCACCAAGGCCTGGATAGCCCGCAGAGTCTCCCGCGTTCCCTGCAGGTAGGGGACACCACCCTCGTCTAGCACCTTCTTCGCTTCTAGTTGGAATCCGGCGGAGAGGTTGGAGAACACGAGCACCGGTTTGCCGGTTTCCTGGGCAGCCCGCACCGCCGCCTTCGCCACGGCCAACGATTGTTCCACTTCCCGGGTAGCAACCTTCGGTGGTGTGTCCCGGCTAACGGCCAGCAAGTGGATGTCCTTCTCCTGTGAGACCACTTCCACACAGGCCGGATAGGTTCTCTCCAGGTCACCGGTACCCCAGGCATCCAACGGGTTGGCGATGGGGCTGTAGGGCGGCAGGATCCGGGCCAGTGCTTGTTGGGCCTCTTCCGAGAAAGGCGGGAATTTCAACCCCAGGTCCTGGGCCAGGTCTGCCACCAGGCCGATTTGACCTCCAGAGAGGCTCAGGAGTCCTACTCCCTCGCCCTGGGGCAGCGGGCAGGTGAGGAACAGCGCCGCCGCTTCCACCAGTTCGTCCAGCGTGTCCAGCCGCATCACCCCCAGGCGACGGAAGACGGCATCGCACACCGCATTGGATCCCGCCAGGCTGCCGGTGTGGGCCTGGACTGCCTGGCGGGCCGCTTCGGAGCGACCTACTTTTACCAGCAGAATGGGCTTGCCGGCTTCAGCAGCAACCTGAGCTGCGGCCACAAACTTCTGCGGGCTGCGTATCCCTTCCACGAAGGCGATGATGACCTGGGTATGGGGATCACCAGCCAGGTAGCCGATGTAGTCGGCACTGTCCAGCACGGCCTCGTTGCCGCTGGAGATGAGGTAGCGGAAGCCAAAACGGGCTGCGTTGGCCAGCCCCAGACAGATGGCCCCGCTCTGCACCACTGCCGACACGCCACCAACACGGGTGGCCGGGCTCAGGGCCACACTGTACGTCGCCACCCGATCCACCAGGTTGGCCACGCCGATGCAGTTGGGCCCACAAACCATCAGGCCGGTCTCCTCGGCGAACCGAGTCAACTCGGCCTGACGAGCTTCTCCCTCCGGGCCAGCTTCGGCGAAGCCGCTGGCCAGCACCCAGGCAGCCCGTGCACCCACCTCCACCGCTGCCCCCAGCGTGGGCAACACCTTGTCCGCGGCCAGCAACACCGCCACCGAATCCACCGGCCCGGGCAGTGAGGTCAGATCAGGATAACAGGGGAAGCCCAACACCTGTTTGTACTTCGGGTGGACGGCGTAGACGGTTCCCTGATACCCCAGGTGGCGCAGGTTCTCCAGAACCAGGCGACCAGCGCTCCCGTGACGCCCCGAGGCGCCCACCACGGCGATAGCCTTGGGATTCAGCAGCGGTGAGAGATCGCGGAAAGGCCCCATCGTCTGGAACAGTCGCCTCTACTCGCGCCCGGTGACCAGGGCTAGCAAGGCCATGCGGATGGGCACGCCGTTGGCCGACTGGCGAAAGTAGGCTGCGCCCTCGTAGGCATCTACCTCCGGGGCGATCTCATCCACCCGGGGCAGGGGGTGCATGATGGTGATGCCTGGCTTGGCCTGACGGATCATGTCCATGCCCACCACGTAGGAGCCCTTCAGCCGTTCGTACTCAGCAGGGTCCTCAAACCGTTCCCGCTGGATGCGGGTCACGTACACCACATCGCTCTGGCGCATGGCGGCCGCCAGGTCGCTGCCTTCACTAACATCCGCACCCA
>CAYUPJ010000002.1:0-41696 GCA_964446635.1 uncultured Anaerolineae bacterium | reverse complement strand
ATATCCCGCAAATCTGCGGTAATCTCCGCGGGCATCTCCAGGCCAGGTGGTGAGACGAAGAGCAGCCGGATGCCGAAACGGGCCAGCAAATACACCAACGAGTGAACGGTACGTCCGTTCTTCAGGTCGCCGGCCAGGGTCATGGTGAGCCCTTCCAGCGAGCCCTTCTCCTTCTGGATGGTGTAGATGTCCAGCAGGGCCTGGGTCGGGTGCTGCCCCGTGCCATCCCCAGCGTTGATCACAGGCACCGCCACCGCATCGGCGGCCTCCTGGGCTGAGCCCTTTCGGGGATGCCGGATGACGATGGCGTCGGCGTACCCCTCCACCGTGCGCATCGAGTCGGCCAGCGATTCGCCTTTGGCCGCGGACGAGGTCTCGGGATCGGCCACGGTGATCACCTGGCCGCCCAGGCGCAGCATGGCTGTCTCGAAGGAGAGCCGGGTTCGGGTGCTTGGTTCGAAGAAAAGGGTCGCCAGGACCTGGCCCTCCATGTTCGTCAGGCGGCCACCGGCCTTGAGCGCGCTCTCGAAGCGGGCCGCTGTCGAAAGGATGAGCCTCAGCTCGTCGTCCGAAAGCAGGTCGGTGCGCAAGATGTCTTTGCCACATAAAATAGACATGCCTTTTCACCTCTCAGGGTCTACAAGATGTGTGCCAGACGCGAAACTCCTTCTTCAATCTCCTCGGGAGTGACGCTGCAGAAGGGGATGCGTAGGAAGCGGTCGCCATCGGGAGAGTTGGGGAAGAAGCCCCGCCCGTCGCTGAGCTTCAGCCCCACCTTCTCGGCTCGGACCAGCAGGCTCACCATCTCGATCCCCTCCGGGAGGGTAACTCCCACATAGAAGCCGCCTTCTGGCCGGGTCCAGGTGGCTTGGGGAGCGTGCTTCTCCAGGGCAGAGAAGGTGGCCTGTAGCCGCGGACGGTACACCTCCTTCAGTCGTTCGATGTTGGGCTCCAGCAACCCGCGTTGGCAGTATTCGTAGACCATCCCCTGGGTCGGGAAGACCGGGCCGATGTATGTATCCACAGCCCACCGGGCTAGCGTGGCAATTATTTCGGAGGGGCCCACTACGTAGCCCAGGCGTAACCCAGGCGCGAGTACCTTGGAAAATGAAGACATGTGCAGCACTCGCTCCGGTGCCAGAGACCAGAGCGTGGGAACGTCTTGGCCCTCGTAGCGGAGTGCCCTGTATGGTGCATCCTCGGCAATCCAGAAGCCGTGCTCCTCTGCCAGGGCAGCCAGCCACCTTCGCTTCTCCAGGCTGGTGGTGATCCCCATCGGGTTCTGAAAGTCTGTAATCAGGTACACCAGAGCAGGGGACACCTGCTTCAACTCGTATTCCAGAACGGTCAGGTTCATACCATCTTCTTCCAGGGGGATGCCCACCACCTGAGCGCCAGCCCGCCGCAGCAGGGTGATGGAACGGTCGTAAGATGGCGACTCGATGAAGGCACGGTCGCCTGGCTGCAGCAGGGTCTGAGTGATGAAGGTGAAAATCTCCAGTGAGCTGTTGCCGATGAGGACCTGCTCAGGCCCAACGCCATATTGCTGGCCCAGCCATTCGCGCAGGGGAGCATATCCTGGCGACCTGCCGTATTGCAGGAGCACGTCGGGGTCCCGTCGCAGGGCAGCCTCCCCGCACTGGATCAGGTCTTCCGCGGGAAAGACCTCCGGCGGCGGCATCCCCCGGGTGAGATTGATGATGGGTTGTGTCATGGTTGTACCTCCAGTCAATGGAGACCTGACAGGTTTCCCAAACCTGTCAGGTCTTCAGATTCCCCTCACCGCAGCCTGGGTTGGCAGATATTGAGCCTGCCCCGGCGCACCCAGCAGTTGGCCGTCCTCGATCAACACCCGCCCACGCTGCATCACCCACACCGGACGGCCCAGGCACTCTCGCCCTTCGTAGAGGGTGTAGTTGGCCTGGGAGTGCTGGTTGGCATGCTGGATGGTGAAGCGCACCGTGGGATCGAAGATCACCAGATCAGCGTCGGACCCTGGCACGATGGTCCCTTTCTGCGGGTAGTAGCCGAAGATTTTAGCTGGCGTCTCCGAGAGCACCTGGACCAGCCTGGGCAGGCTGATACGGCCCGTGTTCACCCCGGCGTCGTAGGTGACAGTCAGAAGCGTCTCGGCCTGGGGAGAGCCGTACGGGGCTTCGAAGAAGTCGTCATCCACCTCTTTGGCCTTGGGCGCGTGATCACTGGCCACGGTGTCTATCGTCCCCTCCTGGATGCCTTGCCACAGCCCCTGATTGTCCTCAAGGGTACGCAGGGGTGGCCCGATCTTGGCCTGCGGTCCCCACTTCCACAGAGTCTCCTCGGTGAGGGTGAGATACTGGGGGCAGGTCTCTGCGTACACCACCTGTTCCTCCTCCCGCGCCCGCCGGATGGGAGCCAGGGCCCTGGCCGCACTGATGTGGGGGATGTAGAGGGCACAGTCCGCCACGTTGGCCATGGCGATAGCCCGGTTGATGGCCTCCGCCTCCAGCACTTCCGGGCGGGTGCGGGTGAATACCTCCAGGGCCGAAAGCCCCACACTGTTGTACTTGTCTTCCAGGTAGTCCGTAGCCAGGCCGTTCTCGGCGTGGACGGCGACCAGACCTCCCTCCTGACCGACGACATCCAGGACAGCCATGAGCCAGTAGTCGTCGGTCATCCACTTGAGCTTGGCGTAGGTCATGAACACCTTGAAGGAGGTCACCCCAAGCTTGAAGGCCTCGGGGAGTTCCTCGATCTGATTGGCCACATCGAACAGCCCGGCGTGCAGCCCAAAATCGGTTAGAGAGTTCTCCAGGCCATCATCGCGGAACTTCTTGATGGTGTCCAGCACCTTCATTCCTGGGCGGGCGTAGGCGTAGTGGATGGTGGTGGTAGTTCCACCGAAGGCTGCCGTCATGGACGTGTGATGAATGTCGTCCAGATACACGGGATGCGTGTGCACGTCAATGATGCCCGGCAGGACGAGCTTGCCGGTGGCATCAACCACCCGTCGAGCGCCCGCTGTCGGGAGATCGGCGGCCACGGCGGCAACCGTCTCCCCCCGCACGCCCACGTCGGCGCGAGCCATGCCCGTGCCCGTCACTACCACGCCGCCCTGGATGAGCAGGTCACAGGCTTCTGGCATTTTACCCCCTCGTGTCATCACTTGATCTCCTTGACCGGCGGCCTGGCGAAGTGCCCGACCTTGCTGTGCCGCAGGCCAAGATCGGCAATGGCTTCGGCGACCTTGAAGGCCACCGCAGTGGGATCCAGCACCACCGCCCCCAGTTCCCGCTCGATGTCCTCTGCATAGCCGGCCAGGCCAGCGCAGCCCAGGACGATCACCTCCGCGCCATCCTCCTGGACCGCCTTGCGGGCCAGCTCCAGGATGAGGGCTTTGGCCTTGGCCGGATTGGCGTCCATCTCCAGCACCGGCATGTTCATGGCCGGGGCGGAGGCAAAGGCGCTCTCCAAACCCCGCAGACGGACGTGTACTTCCCTGGTCGGAATACGTCTGGAGAGGGAGGTCATGATGGAGAACTTGTGGCCCAGCATTGCGGCAACGTGCAGAGTAGCCTCTTCGATGCCGATAACCGGGATGTCGGAGACCTCTTTAGCGGCCTCCAGCGCCGGGTCTGAGAAGCAGGCCAGCACGATGGCGTCGTATCCCTCTTCGTTGGCCCGGCGCACCAGCTCCAGAGTAGGCGGCCCGGCCAGCGCCTCGTCGTAGGCTGACTCGATGGAGACCGGCCCGTGCTTTGGATTCACCACTGTCAGCTCGGTATCGGGCCGCCTGATCTTCTCTAGCTCCTGGCGGATGTGGTCGGTCATGCTCTCCGACGTGTTGGGGTTGATGACGAAGATTCGCATTGTCTTACTCCTTTTCCTGCATCCAGTCTCGCCCTCTGCCAAAGGCCTGTAGGTTGAGGTTTACGAAACGAGATGGCACCCGTTCCCTCACGACACTCTCCCAGGTTTCCGACTCCACCGGCAGCAGGGCCGAGAGCACGCCCAGGAGCACCACGTTCAGCACTCGGGCACTGCCCAATTCCCGGGCGATGTTGATCCCGGGGATGCGATACACGTGCTCGGCCGCCGCTTGGAACGCCTTGTCCACAGTCGCCTCGTCCGGGTAGGTTGCCAACCCACTGCTCACCGTCACCGGGTGGATCTCCTGCTGATTGATCAGGATCGTGCCCTCAGGACGCACCTGGTCGAGCCAGCGCAGGCCCTCCAGGATCTCGAAGGCCACCAGGTAGTCCACGCGACCTTCCGGCACGATGGGCGAGTGAACCCGCTCACCCCAGCGAACGTGCCCCACCACCGCGCCACCACGCACGGCCAGCCCCAGGATGTCGGACTTCTTGACGTCGTACCCGGCGGCCAATCCCACAGCAGCCATAATATCGCTCGCCAGAACCGTCCCCTGACCGCCCACACCGGTGATGAGAAAGTTGATCGTCTCCACGATGTCCTCCCTACTCTGCCAGATAGATCGCCTGGCGGGGGCAAATCTGGGCACACATGTCGCAGCCCACGCACAGAACGGGATCAATCTCCGCCTTGGGCCGCCCCCTCTTGGCATCCAGTTCTGCGGACTGTATGATGGCCGGGCATCCCAGGCGGAAGCAGAGACCGCAGCCATTGCACATCTCGACCTCCACCGCGTAGATGCCGGCCGAGCCCGGTCCCACAAAGAAGCAGGGGCCATCCACAATCACCACCGAGGGGCCGTCGAATGCCAGAGCTTCCTCGAGAGCTTTTCCCACCGCCTTCACGTCGAAGGCATCCACCTTGTGCACATCGGTCACCCCTGAGGCCCAGACAACCGCTTCGATGTCCACCTTGGGGGCTGGTTGACCTCCCAGTTTCATTGGTACACCAGGGTGATCCTGGTGCCCCGTCATGGCTGTAGTGTGGTTGTCCAGGATGACCACTGTGCTCTTCCCGCCGTTGTGGACGATGTCGAGCAGCGGGGGGATGCCGGCGTGGAAGAAGGTCGAGTCGCCGATGACGGCCACGAAGGGATCGGGGATGCCTGCCACGTCGAAGCCGTGGGCCACCCCCACGCTGGCCCCCATGGCCCCCATGGTGTCGGTGGCGTTGAACGGCGATAGCGCCCCCAGATTGTAGCAGCCGATGTCACCAGCGACCACCACCTTCTTCAACTTGTTACCGAGGAGATAGAAGGTGCTACGGTGGGGACACCCAGGGCAGAGCACGGGGGAGCGACCGGGCAGGTCCGGCGGGGCTACCTGTCGCCTGCCTTTGACCGCTTCCCTGGGCAGGATGCCCACCTCGGCCGCCGAGCGCTCGATCACCGCCGTGGTCAGCTCACCACACGCGGGGAAGATATCCTTGCCACGACAGGCGATTCCCATGGCTTTGATCTGTTCCTCCACGAACGGATCTAGTTCCTCGATGACCAGCAGTTGCTCGACGCCTGCCGCGAACTCCCGGATCAAGGCCGTCGGCAGGGGATAGGTCATCCCCAGCTTGAGGAAGGAGGCTTCCGGGAAGATCTCCCGGGCGTAGTGATAGACCGGCCCGCTGGCCACGATGCCCAGCCTTGCCCTGAGCTTGTCGAAGGGTCTCCGCTCCCCCCATTCCAAGCGATTGAAGGGGAAGGTGCTGGCCAGCTCGGCCAGCTTTTTCAGGCGAGCCTCTACCACCGGATGCCGATCCCTGGCCCATATACAGGTCGAAACCAGCTTGCGGGGATTGCGCTCCAGAGGAGGGGTAGGAGCGATATCGTCGCACGTCCGCTCGCCCAATTCCACCGGCGAGGCGGAATGGGAGACCCGCATCACCGTCCGCAGCAGAACTGGTGTGTCCCACTGCTCGGACATGTCCAGGCCGATGCCCACGAAGTCCTTGGCCTCCTGGCTGTCCGATGGCTCCAGCATCGGCATTTTGGCGAAACGGGCGTAGTGGCGGTTGTCTTGTTCGTTCTGGGAGCTGAACATCCCCGGATCGTCGGCCGTCACGATGAGCAGCCCGCCCTTCACGCCAGTGTAGACCGCATAGAAAAACGAGTCGGCGGCCACGTTCATCCCCACCGACTTCATGGTAACCATGGCTCGCCGGCCCGCGTAGGCAGCCCCGATGGCCACGTCCATAGCCACCTTCTCGTTGACCGACCACTCAGAGTAGATCTCCTTGTACTTGGCGACATTTTCCAGGATCTCCGAGCTGGGCGTTCCTGGGTAGCCGGTGGCCACCTTCACGCCATACTCGTAGGCCCCACGGGCAATGGCCTCGTTACCGCTCATTAGAACTCTCGTCATACCTTGCCTCTCGGTTCAACGCACACACTGCCACTATTCCACATCCACTGCCTGCAAGTACCATGAACGGGTTGATTTTCATGGCCTTGCTCTCATTCCGCTAACGACGGACAACTCGGCCGACCCGAACCAATGCGTCCATCAGCGCGCTCATGTCGGTACGCGGACGATGAGAGATTCACATAATAGGGCGGCCTCCAGGTTCTCGCTCACCATCGCCCGTGCTATGCCTACACTCAACAGCGGCAAACACAGAACGATATCATTGAGCGGCTCCACCTGGATGCCGCCCGACACGAACACTACCACCGGGCCAAAGTCCAAGCCACTCGACAGGCCGACAATGACCTCAGTTACCTGCTAAGGGGACAACAGGCTAAGCCCCTGCGCTCTCGATATCCTCTACTGGTCGGATAGGGTTCGATCAGTTCGACGGTGACACCCGTCGTGTGTTCCGGGTAGACAAACGCTTCGAATCCGTCAGGACGATTGGTATAGATCTTGTGGTCAAAGATCAGGGCACCTGTGCCCGTCACTCGCTTCACCGCCTCGCGGATGTCGTCAACCTCGATGCACACGTGCTCGAGGCCCTCGCCCTTTTCCTCCAGGAACATGCGGACGCGGGCATTGGGATCCCAACTCTGTACCAGGTGCAACCAGAGGTGATCGTTCCCAGGCATGACCATTACGTCCTTCTGTCCGCTGCCATGTTGATCGGTGCGCAGGTCGCGTGGGTGCAGGTCGAATAGCCGCTGAAAGGCATTGCAGCTCGCTTCCAGGTCCCAGACGGCGACGCCAATGTGCTGCAAACCGAGCACGCCGGAGACGTTGGCAGATGCGTCGAAGACCCAACTGCCTGCACTGGGCTCGAATACCTCCACTGTGACCCCGCTGACGTATTCAGGTGGAACGACAAACCGTAGCCCCGACGGCGTGTTAGCCAGCGCATCATCGCCCAAAGGGACACCACCCTTTCGGACGCTTTCAAATTCGGCTTCGATGTCGTCGCTCAGGAAAGCCACCCGCTCCAGACCGGGCCCTTTGTTCTGCAGATACTTAAAGATGGGCGAATGCGGCTGGTGGCTTTCCATCATATACAGCCAACATTCATTAGGAAAGGCAACGCGAGCCCCCTTATCCGTTCCCAGGAACGGATCCGGAGCCATTCGTTCACTTGGCAGTCCGAACAACTCCTTGAAAGTGCGGCGGGTACGATCAACATCCTCTACCGCGAAGCCGACGTATAGCAGTCCAAGGATCACCGCTTTGCCTCCGTTGGTGATAGGTGCTGATGTTTAGCGGTGCTACAATCTCACCATAAGATCGCGCAAAGTGTTAACGACAAACTGCACATCGTCCTCATCCAATTCGACTGTTACAGGCAAGCAAATGAGCTCCCGGGCCAATTGGTCAGTGACCGGCAAGTTATCCGCCCCCCGCAATCTGCCAGCATAGACTGGTTGTTGATAGATCGGCGGCACGTAATGTAACACGACCTCGACTCCGGCGCGGCGTAGCTCCTGGTAGATGGCCTGCTGGTCCTTGACCCGAATGGTGTAGGAACGGAACGTGGGTGCGGACTCTGGACGGAAGGCGGGCAGCACCACATCCAGGTCCTGTAACCCGTGGGCATAGGCCGCCACGATGGCGCGCCGCTTCTCGGTCCACTCCCGCAGGCGGGGCAGTTTCACCGCCACCAGAGCCGCCTGGAGGGGGTCGAGGGGCACGTTGTATCCCTCAGCGATGTGCATCTGATGGCCGGGCACGTCAGACCTGACCTCGGGAATGTGACCGTACCCACAGAGAAGCCGCAGGTGCCGCGCGATCCCTTCGTCGTTGGTGGTCACCATGCCCCCATTGCCTACCGAGCCCAGGGGCTTGAGGGGGGCGAAACTGAAGACGGTGGCATCGGCGAAGGCCCCCACAAGCTGCCCGTGGTCCCGCGCACCGGTGGCCAACGCGGCGTCTTCCACAATCCTCAGCCCGTGCCTGTCCGCGATCTCGCGGAGGCTCTTGACGTTGGCCGGATGGCCGTAGAGGTCAACGGGAAGGATAGCTGCCGTCCGCGGGGTGATGAGCGGCTCCACCAGGGTCGGGTCCAGAGTGTAATCCGACTCGAGGATGTCGCACAGCACTGGGGTTGCCCCGCAATGGGAGATGGCCGCTGTGGTGGAGATATCGGAGTTCCCCACGGTGATGACCTCGTTGCCTGGCCCGACACCACACGCCTTCAGGGCCAGGAACAGGCCCACCGTCCCCGAGTGCACGGCGCAGGCAAAGGATTGGCCCATCGCCTCGGCAAACCTGCGCTCTAACACGCCGCGTACCTCCTCAGAACCCAGAACCGGGCCGAAGAGAATGGGATCGAGCGCCGCCAGGATCTCCTGGCGCATCGCTTGGTGCGTCTCGTGGACGCGTGAGCGCGATACACGGAAACTCAAAGGTTGCTCCATCTCCATACCCCTCGGAAATCCTCAAGAACCTGCAGTGACGGGTCCCACCCTACCAGGTGGGGGTATAAGAGCCCGCCCCGCGGTTGTGAGACGGTCTCCTGGCGCCCCACCGGCTTGGGGGACGAGGCCGGCAGGTCTAGCATCACTGGCGAAGCCGGGGGTCGAGCACATCGCGCAGCCAGTCGCCGAGGAATATGACCCCGAGCACCGTGATGGTGATGGCGATGCCCGGGAAGGTGGCCATCCACCAGGCGCTCCCCAGGTACTGCCGCCCATCGGCCAGCATCAGACCCCATGTTACAGTAGGAGGCTGCACACCGAGGCCGAGGAAACTCAATGAGGATTCGGCCAGGATGGTCGAGGCCACCTCCAGGGCCGCGAGGACAATGGCTGACGTCACCACGTTCGGCAGGATGTGACCGAACATGATCTTTCTTTGGGTCTGGCCGACGACGCGCGCCGCGGTGATGTACTCCATCTCCCGCACCACCAGGACTTCGCCCCGCGTCACGCGGGCGTACGTGACCCACCCGGTGAACCCCAGGATGAGGATCAGGGTCACCAATCCTGGGCCCACCACGCCAGAGATGGCTACCACCAGCACGATATACGGAATCCCGAGAAACGCATCGGCGATGCGCATGAGCATTGTATCCAACCACCCGCCAGCAAACCCGGCGAGAAGGCCATACGTCACGCCCACGGTGCTGCCAATAGCCACCGCAACCAACCCGACTATCATGGAGATACGACAGCCGGCGATAATTCGGCTCAAGATATCGCGTCCAAGTTGGTCCGTTCCCAACACGTGGACGCCCCTGTCAGACTCATAACCAGGAGGCTGGAAGCGAGCGCGAAGATTGTGCTGCACCGCATTGTAGGGCGAAACATTGGGGCCGAAGATGGCGAGGAATATCACGGCAGACACAATGATGAGCCCTATGATGCCCACTGGGCTGCGGCGCAACGAGCGAAGCCCGTAGCCCACCCGGGCCCTTAAGGAACTGCGGTCCACGGGCATGCTATCGGCTCTGAAGGTATCGGTGAGGTTGTTCATCTCTTTCCGAACACTCCTCGGAAGTCAGGCTCTAGACGTAACGAACGCGCGGGTCGAGGAAGGTGTACAGGACGTCAACGGCCAGGTTAATGAGCACGAAGGATGTGGCAAACCACAGAAGGCCAGCCTGGATGACGGTGATGTCGCGGAGGTTGATGGAGTCGATCATCAACCGCCCCAGACCTGGCCAGGAGAAGACCGATTCGACGATGACTGCGCCGCCCAGCAGCCAGCCCAGTTGCAGGCCGAACGCGGTCACCACGGGGATCAACGCGTTACGGAGGGCATGCCGGACCACCACGAGTCGCTTGGTTAGACCCTTGCTGTAGGCTGTGCGGATGTAGTCCTGCCCCAGCGTCTCCAACATCGCCGAGCGGGTCAGGCGGGAAAGGGTCGCGGCCATGCCGGTGCCCAACGCCAAAGCCGGCATGATGAGTGAGGCCGGCCGCTCTGCGCCGTACGCCGGCAAGAGCCGCAAATTGACCGAGAAAATCAGCATCAACATGAGCCCCAGCCAGAACGCGGGCATGGCTCGGCCAATGCTGGCCAGGACCGTGCTGAGCAGGTCTACAAAAGTGCCACGGTATACAGCCGAGACCATCCCCAACGGGATGGCAACCACCAGGGCAACCGCGGCCGAGGAAAGGGCCAGCACGTACGTCCACAGCAACCGTTGCGTCACCAGTTCCATGGCGGGGATTCGGTAGGCGATGGACTTGCCAAAATCGCCTGTGACCGCTTTGCGCAGGAAGGTAACGTATTGCTCCCACAGGGGCTTGTCGAACCCCCAGGCCCGTCGCAGTTCCTCGATCTGCTGCTGGTTGAACGTCTCCGGAGCCATCACGGAAACCGGGTCGCCCTTGAGACGTACCATGAAGAAGACGACCAGGGACACGATGAAGATGGTGATGCCCATCTGAATGACCCGAGATAGAATGTACCGTTGCATACCGAACCCCCTCACTCAGACCCGTCACCCTTCCCACCTGAAGGTTCGCCTGTGCGGGTCATTGCCTGCAGATGTGGTGCGGCACAAACCTTCCCAAGGGAGTGTGGGGGGAGCCTAGGCTCCCCCCACACCTAGAGCCGCTTGCTACTTGGCCAGTGTCAGGTCGCGGAAGGTCATCCAGCCGTCCTTGCGCGGCGTCCACTCGAACTTCTCGTTCATGGCGTAGATGTTGTTGATCTCGTGCAGGGTCACCGTGTGGGCATAGTCCAGGTAGTACTCCCACCACTTATCCCACAGGGCAAGCCGCTTCACGGGGTCGAGGGTCAGGTAGATCTCCGCAGATACCTTGTCCCACTCGGGGTCGCACACATGGTAGGTTGGTTCCCACCAGTCGCACATGTAGAAGAGCGGTACCAGGGAAGCCCCAGTACCCAGGGTGGTCAGCATCATGTCCCGGTTGTTGCCCGGCTCGACGATCTGTTCGTAGTGGGCGGCCCGGTCCAGGATGGTCAGTTCGACCTCGAAGCCCACCTCCTCCAGCATGATCTGGATGGTCTCGGCGATTTCCTTCTCGTTGCCGAAGTAGTAGGCCGCGGAATCGAAGTAGAGTTTGGGCTTCTTGCCGGCATCCGGATCGTACCCTGCTTCCTTGATCAGCGCCTTGGCCTTCTCAGGATCGTAATACTTGGCGGCAACTTCTGCCCCAGCGTACTTCTCGGGGAAGGCCTCCGCGTCGTAGCGGCTCAGGCGCACCACGATTGGCGTGGCAGAGCCCATCACGTCAGCCAGCAGGTTGCGGTCGAGGGCGTAGGAGATGGCATGGCGGATGCGCTTGTCCAAAGTGGCTGGCTGGTAGCCCGGATACTTCTTGGCCATGTTGCCGGATTCCGTCTCGGTCCGCAGGTACAGGTGGTTCACGCGGCCGGAGGTCATCTCCATCGTCACGATGCCCCTGGCCTGAGCCACCTTCTTCACGTCCGGAAGCGGGATGCCCGCCACCAGGTCCACCTGACCGGCCAGCAGGGCGGCGATCTGGCTGGCCTTCTCCGGGATCACCTGGTAGATCACCCGGTCCACCTCGGGCCGGCCACCCCAGTAGCCATCCCAGGCCTCGAAGACGTACTTCTCGTTGGCGATCATCTCCACCAACTTGTACGGGCCAGACCCGACAGGCTTCCTGGCGAACTCCTCCTCACCCACTTCCTCGATGTACTTCGGCGGCAGGATCTCGCAGCCGTTGTAGGAGACGTCGTACTCGAAGTAGGAGTAGGGCTTCTCTGTGGTGATGTCCAGGGTCAGGTCGTCAACGACAATGACCTCCTTCACAAAGTCCCACTGCGGGCTCACCATGAAGTCTCTGCGGGTTTTTACCCGGTCGATGTTCCACTTGACGGCGTTGGCATCCAGCGGCTCGCCGTTGTGGAAGGTCAACCCCTTGCGCAGGTGGAAACGCCAGGTGGTAGGATCGACCGCTTCCCACTTCTCCGCTGCCTGGCCCACGTAGCCCGAACCAGCGGGTTCGCGCCAGATCAGGCACTCGTAGAGCAGGTTCGTGAGCCAGTGGGTGGAACCATACCAGGTCACCGGAGCGTCCAGGGTCCGGATGGGGCCGCCATGGGCGAAGACGAACTGGGTGGGCTTCTTGGGCTCTGGTGTTGGAGTGATCACCTTCTCCACCACCACCGTCTGCACCACCGGCTTCTCCACCACCACCGTCTGCACCACCGGTTTCTCGACGACCTTCTCCTTCTCGACGACGACGGTCTGGACGACGGGTTTCTCAACAACTATCTCTTTCTCCACCACCACGGGGGTGGGGGCGGGGCCGCAGGCCGAAAGCAGCACGGACGCTGCGACCAGCACGGCCATCAACTTGAAAACCAGACTTGCTCTCACCTTAGTCCTCCTTATACCAGAGTTTCTTCGTATGCTTCCTCACCAACGGAACCCCAACTGCGCTCCAGACAGCGTACTCCGTTTCATCACCCCCTTTCTGGCCATGGCAGCCAGTTGCACAACTCTGATGTGGCTGCCTCTAGGGTCGCTGGCTCTCTGCCATGATGTGCAGTGCCCGCAGGTTGGCCAGCGCCTCCTTCAGATCCTCACAGGTGTATCCGATGCTCGTTGCATCCAGCCTTTCCACGAACGGGAACATGCAGCAGACGTCCGCCTTCCGAGTCTCGCGACCTCCACCCATCACGATCTTCACCTGATAAAGAGGTCCCTCGACGACAAAGGGCCTGAACTGCGTGAGCCGCTTCATCGCCCTCTCAGCACCGGCAGCAAGGGCCTGCCGAACCTCTCCAAGTGGATACAAGAGGGCAAATCCGTGGGTCACGCCCTGCTTGGTGGCCACGGTCTCCACATCCTCAAGCAGTTCCTGGGCCTCCTGGCATGCAGCTTCGTCACCGGTCACCAGCACAAGGGGCACTCCATAGGTGCCCGCGAGCAGGGCAAAGTACCCGATCTCACCGATGCGCACGTTGTTGATGTAGATCTCCTTGTACGTGCTGGTGAAATTGTGGCTGAGAACCCCGTCAGCCACGCCATCGTAGGCGTGCATACCTACCATCATCAAGGCATCGTACGTGGGGTCGATCAGCGGTTTCATCATGCTCATGTGCCCGTACCCGCTGAACAACTTCACGTGGGGATCCAGGTCTTCCAGCAGCAGGTTTGGCCGCGGGGGAGAGGACCCGTGGAAGTCCAGGACGTTGATTTCCTCCGCCCCGCGCCGGCGGGCCCCGTCGACGACCGCGTTCACGTCTCCGGCCATGGCCTTGCGCTGTCTCTCATCGTCCCTGGCATCCCGGCCACCGAGTTGAGGCTGCGTCCAGTAGACAACGCCGCTGATGCCTTCCATGTCAGTCAGGATGAGAACCTTCATCGTACGTCCTTTTCACCCAACACACACCGATACTGCCTGCCAGGTTCAAACGAGGGCACGAGCCTTCGACGCACCGATCCCACCGAACAACGCTCCGCATCCGGTCTATCCTTCATCAGGCATTCCGGCAGTCCACCTGGGTCGGCCCTTGAGCCAGGTCAGGTCAGCACAGTCAGAGTATACCCTGTCAATGCGTTCTGATGACCAGTTCTCATCCCATCCCAGGCCCAGGTCGTCGTCAACCATCACCACAGTGAATGGGGTGTAAGTAGGCCGCTTCTCCAGGATCGTAGTGACATTGCAGGCCCTCTCCCTTGCATTGCAGTCGGCACATCGTCCCGTTGCCACACACGGAACCTTCCTCTCCTTGATCTTGCAGAGCGCCGGCGCAACCACGTTCTTCATCCGCTGGAAAGCCTCATCGAGGTCCTGGACAATCTTGTTTCGTCCCACCACCACGATCACGTGTTTCGGGCCGAAGATCATTCCGGCTACTCTGTTGCCGCCCGCGTCTGTGTTGAAGAGCTTCCCATCGCGGGTGACGACGTTGGTGCCGGTGATGAAGAAGTCGCAGTTCACAGCGATCTTGTGCATCTGCCACCGTTGGTCCTCGCTGATCTGCCCCGCGGTGGTCATCAGCGAGATGTCTCTGGAGAACGGGTTGACGACGACGTTGCCTCGTGTGACAAGTTCCTCAAGCACTCCAATCTGCCGCACCGAAACGGAGTCGCCGACACCCACCGTGGCCCCAAGGGCGATCATCCCAAGAACCTTCTCACGGGCGGTCTGGACGTCGCCCGCATACACCGCGTCAAAGTGGTTCCGCGCGAGAGACTGAAGTGTTTCCGCTATCAGGCTGTCCACAACCCTGTTCCTTCCTTTCCATGACCTTATCGGCCTGCTTGGACACAGGCTTCGGCACCTGGCCGGCTATTCCTCCTTGCTCCTCCAGACCACGTCGTTGAGCACGCCCCGGCTGTGCAAACACTCCAGGAGGTACCCTTCCTTCCAGGCTGATTGCACCCTCGTGCCCCACTTTCGGGAGTAATGCTCAGCCCAGCCGTAGCGTCCCTTGATCAACGGCCGTTCATCCTCAGGGGGGATCTGGATACGACCCGAGTACTTCTCGTAGTACCTTTCCTCGAGCCGCCCGCGGTCCATGTGCTCCACGAGTCTGTCTACATCATCGCCATTCAGTTCACAGTACTCGTCTTCGAAGAGAAAGTACTCCAAAGGCATTCTTGGCCGTACGGGAGGATCCTCAGCCGGATAGCCAAGGCAAAGCCCCACCAGTGGGAAGACACCCACGGGCAAGTTGAGCAAGGGAGCCAGGCCCTCCATCACCCGGGCCACGCCACCCTGGAGCACCGACCCAAGACCCAATGACTCAGCCGCGATGGTGATGTTCTCAGCCACCAAGGCTGCATCCTGGACGCCAACCAGGAAGAGCATCAGACCATCGTGTCGCCTCATCTCCCGTCCGCCCAGTCGGACAACCTTCTCCACCTTGTCGAAGTCAACGCAGATGATCAACGCCACGGGGGCGTTTTTGCAGAGCGGAAATGACGGCAGCAGGGTTTCAAGTTCCTTCCGCTTTTCAGGGCTCTTGACCCACACGATGCTGCAGAACTCGCCCGCGGCCGGAGCGCGCTGGCCGGCTTGCACGATGGTGTGCACCTGATCGTCAGGCACTGGACGATCCTGGAAGCGGCGAATTGAGCATCGAGACATCAGCACATCCAGGACTTGATTGTCAGACATCATCTACCTCCGTAGGGTTTGGCAGCACGAACCTCGACCCAGGTATCTAGCGCCACCTTGGTGTTAGCCTGCCGGGCACTATCCACAACAGCAGAGCACAAGCCGAGATACTACCCAGATTGACATCGTCAACCACGTCCCCCTCATGACCTCCCAGCATCGCGTTTCACTTCCACCGGGCCCCGTACGCAGCCAGCTTGTCCTCATCCAGTTCCACGCCCAGGCCGGGGCGCTCTGGAGGCTCAGCAACCTGCCCCGATGGCTCGAAGGGCTCTGTCAAGAGGGTGTCTTCCATATCGGAGAAGCCGGCCGGCCATCGGGCGATGGGGCACGCCGCAGCGAAATGGCACGCTGCTGCAGCGAGCACGTCGAAGTACGGGGCTACCGAGATTCCCAGACCCGCCGCCTCCGCGATCGCTGCCATCCGCTGGGCTTGCAGCAGACCACCGTACTTGTGGATCTTGAAGTGCAAGACGTGGGCAGCCCGACCCGCGGCGATCTCGTAGGCACTGCGGGGACCGGTGAGGAGTTCATCGGCCTGGAGCGGCGTCGCGAGCCTGGTTGCCAGGACCGCCATCTCGTCCAGATAGCGCACCGGCTGCTCGAAGAGTGCCACTCCGCCCATGCGCTCCATCTGGCTCAGCGCCTGGACTGCCTCCCCGAGGGTGTAGCCGGTGTTCCCGTCCAACTGAAACCTGACCCCATCGCCAACCTTCTCGCGCAGGCCGCAGTACCAGGCCAGGTCTTCTTCCACGCCGAACCCGATCTTGGTCTTGAACCAGGTCCAGCCCTGAGCTGCCAGTTCTTCAACCCGTGCTGCGGTCTCCTCAACGCTCTCCCGTTCCACAAAGGCATGCAGGGGCGCGCCGGCGCAGCACTTGCCTCCCAGCAACTGGTACACCGGCACTCCCAACGCTTTGCCTTTGATGTCCCACAGGGCGTACTCGACCGCGGTGATGGGGTAGCGGTCTCCCCGAAGCGACTTGTACATCAGATTGAACAGGTGTTCGATGGCGAAGGGGTCCTGGCCCAGAATTGCCGGGCGCAAGTACTTATCTATATTGACCTTGGCCGCCTCCGCCGTGTCGCCGTAGGCTGGCGATTCTGCCACGGTCTGCCCCACGCCGGTGATACCTTCGTCCGTGTAGACCTGCACCACCACTGTCACCGTGCTTGGATCTACGCCGTAGACCGTCTTCAGGGCCCTCTGCCGGCGCATCGCGGCAATGGTTGAACGAACCTCCACGATCTTCATGATTAGCACCCCATGTGAGGCAAGATGTCGCCCATCCTTACTGCCTGATTGTCAACCGCACCAACTCACCCACGTCCTCGAGTTCCTCCAGCCGAGAGACTGCCTCGAGGAGGCGCACGATCCTGTGCTCGGGCAGCAGGTCGCCCACCAGGCGCCGGAACTTGGCCTCGAACTCAGCGTCTGTCAGCCTGTTCTCCGGCTCCCCTTTGGCGTAGTCTACCCGTCCTTCGTACTGCCTGCCGTCTCTGGTCTGCACCCGGACCACACACCCGTTCTTCGCCGGGTAGGCGGCCTCAAGTTCTTCGTCCAGGTACACTTTGACCAGGTGTCGCAGGCGGCGGATCTCGGGCTCGTCGTAAGCCTCGATGTCCTCCCGATACCAACTGCCCCGAGCCAACACCACCGATACGGTCACCGGCAGGCTGAACCCAGCCTGGCCCTCGTTCTCTGGATGGTAGTTGACCCTGAAGTCTGGCGTCATCGCCTCCCGGTAGGTCCCCACGTCTATCAAGACGATTTCATCGAGAGGCGGCCTCCCTGCCTTGAGCAATTCCTGGGTGGCATCCACGCAGGCGTGGACATAGCGGCAGCCGGCATGAGGTTTGAAGCCGGTCTCCGCGAGGGCAAAGCGCCTGCCCATCGCGTCCAGATAGGCGGGATCGTAGCCGGCGCCAAAGGCATGGTAGTAACCGTAGGGTCCATCCAGGGCGCCTGGCGGGCCTCTGAACCCAAAGTCGGCGAGCCGGGCGGCATAGATGCCGTTCCGGGCCGCGTATCCCGCCAGCAGGTCCTTGGTGTCGCACAGGCCTGCATCCCAAACGTATTGTTCCGTGCCGCAGGCCATGTCCATGGAAAGGGCCAGGGCGTGGGCCATCTTCCCTGCACCCAATCCCATGGCCACGCCAGCGGTGATCGAACTGGCCAGCGTGCCAGCCTGCCCTTTATGGTCCAGACCGCGCACACGCTGCGGTTCGCTCACAAAAGGCTGGATGGCCGCGAACACGTCGTACCCGGCTGCAAGGGCTGTGATCACCCGGCGTCCGTTCAGCCGGAAGTGCTCACCGAGCGCCAACGCCACTGGCACCAGTTCCGCGGCCACGTGCCCACAGGTGCGGTGGGAATCGTCCATGCCCAGGTATTTGGCCATCACCGCGTTGGCCCAGGCCGCCCCCTCCACCGTGCTGCGGCGGCCATCGGCCACCAGCGTGGCTTCGCCCCCGGGCTGCATGGTGGCCGCGTATTCCGCCGCCAGCCGACCAAGAGGCGATGGATACCCACCCAGGGCCGTGCCCAGGGTGTCCAGCGCGACTTGGCGGGCGCGGGTGATGGTCAGGTCTGTCAGGTCCTCGAACCTGAGCGTGGCCGCATGGTTGGCAATCGTCTGTACCGCATGGACGGCGGCCTGGGTTTCTACGGTCATGCGTTCCTCCTTGAGTTTCACCGCTCCAAGAGCAGATGGTAACGGTGTGCACTGTGGGGCGAGAGCCGAACGGCACCCTCCGGCGTCACCAGGAAGTTATCTGAGATGAGGAAGCCCCTGTTGTTCTCCATCACGGTGCCGGGGTGGAAAGAGAGCACCATGTTGGGCTTCAGCACGAAGTCCGGCGCCCCTTCCGAACTGGGGCCATCGCTCCCGTCCAGTCCTGTGCTGTGGCAGTCTGGAGTGTGCTTGCCCACCACCGGGAACCCCAGGTCCCTCAGAGTCTGATCGTTGGCTTCAGAGATCATGCGCAGCGTGTTGCCGGGCTTCGCCACCGCGGAGGAGTTGTCCACGGCCTGCAAGTACCCCTCCAGCAAGGCGTGCACATCGTCTGGAAGTTCGTGGAAGGAGAAGATGGTAGTCATCTCCAGCCAATAGCCCCACGGGGATTCGTAGACAATCTCGAAGTTGATGATGTCGTCCTCTTTCATCGTCAGGTCTTTGGGTGTCGGCACGGTGTAGGGCGTGATGTCCAGCGAGAGTTTGGTCCGCCCCCAGAAGGCTCCATGCCCCTTGACAAAGGCCTCGGTGGCCGCACATACCTCCCAATACCGCGCCCCCACGCAGGCATGGTCTCGGAACACGTCCATGCAGGCATCCAGAATCGCCCCGTTCTGCTGCATCGCTTCCAGTTCAAAGGGGGTCTTGATCTGGCGGATGGCATTGTACTCGCCAGTCGCCTCCACCATCTCGTAGCCTTCCAACGCCTTGGCGAACTTGCCGTACTCGCCCACGCTAAGTTGCTTGTTCATGTTGATCACGCCCACGCGCTTCGACTTTGCCGCGTATTGCTTGGCCAACTGCACGGTGCGCGCGATCACGTCGTCCGGAGACTCCACCCGGGATGGGATGGTGGTGGTCTCGTTCCGGGTCCAGACGGCCTGGTAGGAACTCCAGATCTCCACCCACGGGTCAGGGTCTTCGCTTCCCAGCACGCCGTAGGCAGCCCCACCCCACAGGTGGACGTTGCTGATGTAACGGAGCGCGCCAAGTCCTCCGGGCGCCCCAGCGCCGACGATGATGAGTGCCTCGAGGTCCTTGGCGCGCATCATGGCCTGGATGCGTTCAATGCGTCGGGCGACATCCCTCTTCAAAGCCACGTGAGTCAGCATGTTGTCTGCTCTCCTCTCATCATGAATCTGATTGTGATGACGTGTCTGTGCCACGCCACGTCCCAAAGGCATCAACGCGCCTGGTGACTCAGTTACAACTCAAAGGCATAGGGTTGGCCAAACTCGAATTCAGTCCCCACCCCTTTGCTCCGGGCCGCCTGATGCAGCCGCGTGGCCACGGCCACGTCCTCTATGCCCGTTCCACCCGAAAGGAACAGGGTCCAGGTGGTGTGCGGGTCTCGTCCCGATATCCGGCCCGCCACAACCTGTCCCAGGTCGCCGTGGATGTCGGAAGGCTGCATGAGCCCTTTCTCGATAGGGATCAGAACCTCCCCGTGCTCGCTGAGGCCCTGTTGCCACTCATCCACAATGATGCGGCTTCGGAGTACGACGTACTCATCAATTTCCCTCGCCCAGGGGTAGTGAGCCCCCATGGCGTTGATGTGAAGGGGCCTCTCTTCCAGCAATCGTCCATCGAAGACCGGCTCTGCCGAAGTGGTCATGGTGGTGACGACGTCGGCCCCCGCCAGGGCCTCATCTGGCGACGCCGCTGGCACCACCTCAATGCCCAGTTCTTCGGACATGGCGGCGCAGAAACGTGCTCTCGGCTCGGGCCTGCGGCTGTAGGCCTGAACCCTCTGGATGGGACGTACGGTGCACAGGCCGTGCAACTGGGTCCGCGCATGTCGGCCCGTGCCAAAGAGGGCCACAACGGAACTCCCTTTGGGAGCGAGCCACTTGGTGGCCACCGCGGCCACGGCCGCGGTCTTGAGCCAGTCGTAGTACAGCACCTCCATGATGCAGGCCAGTTCCCCGGTCCTGGCGTCGAAGAGGATCATGTAGGTGTGCAGCCCACCGGGGAGCCCGGCCGTGTAGGGCTGGACGCCCGCGCCGCCCAGCCCGGGGAGCAGCGCAGCCTTGAACTTGAAGGAGGCCTTGGCCCCAGGCTTCAGATGCCCCCCGCCCACCGACTCTCGAGGGTCGCCCTGAATCCACAGGTTCTGACGCGGGAAGTTGACCCCTTGCCCCAGGCCAACCTCCCGGTACCCTTCCTCCACGGCCTTAATGTACTCCGGCAGGGCCATCAGGCCCCTGATTTCGTGATTGCGAAGGAGCAATGTCATTGGACCTGCATCCCCAATCCCTGATACCCGCTAACCCTTCCTTGCCCTTACAACCCTTTCAGGTGTGAACCGCTCAGAGCCATGCCGACACAGAAGACCGCGCAGATGGTGCCGCAGGCAGCCACGGCGGTCGCTGCCCCCGCCCACTCGGCCAGAGCGCCCATCGCCAGGCTGGCAAAGGGCAGCACCCCCCACACCGTGCTCCACACGCTGATGACACGCCCCCGCAACTTGTCGGGAGACCGACTCTGGAAGAGGACGTTGCTCAGGGTTAGGTACACGCCCACCAGCAGGCCCAAGACACCCAAGAGGACCAGCGCCGTTGATACCTGTCGGGTGAAGGCGAAGAGCACCAGACCCACTCCAAACAGGGCAGACGAAAGCAGCAGAGCACGGCCTCGGCGCAGGGACTCACCCCACGCTGCCACTCCGAAGCCAGCCACACCGGCCCCGAGACTCGACACCCCCATCATCAGTCCCAGGGTTGATGCCCCTGCCCCCAGCACGTCACGGGCAAACACGGGCATCAGTTTCTGATACGACATCCCGAAGGGAACCATCACCAGACCTAGCATCACAAGCGACAACAGGGGCCGATCGCAACGCAGAAATCGGATGGCCTCGCCAAACCCAGACCAGAGTCCTCCCAGCCTGTTGCCACGCGTCTGCCGGCGTCCGGCCTCACCCCTCGTTGCCTGGAAAAACAGCACTGCGCCGCCAAAGAGCAAGGCCTGCACGGCCAGGGCCGACGGCACGCCGAGGAACTCCACCAACACTCCCCCGACCGCCGGCCCCACAAAACCCATCAGCCGCGTGCATGAGTACTCGACGCTTGACGAACTGACGACCATCTCCGCCGGGACCAGGTTGGGCAACAGCGCCAGCCTGGTCGTGCCAAAAAGCGTGAAGGCACTCCCCACCAGGAACGACGTGACAAGGATATGCCAGGGCTGTTCCCGGCCGATCGCGCTCAGGAACGCCAGCCCGGCCGACGCTACCCCAGCCATGCCCACGGCAACAGCGATGATGTCTTGGCGCCTCAGACGGTCTGCCAGGACGCCCGTGACCGGCGACCAGAGGAGCAGCGGCACACCCTGCGCGAAAGCAACCAGCCCCACCCAGAAGGCCGAGTCGGTCGCCTCCAGCATCTGCCATCCCAGGACCACGTCCTGCATGCGGAAGGACCCGATGGCGACCATGCTGCCCACCCAGAAATGCCGGTAGTCGGCGTACCGAAAGCAGTCGGTGAGCCTGTGGACCAACAACCCTGTCCATGATCTCATCGCTAGAACGAGACGTACCACTCGGCAGTGCGCCGGTCTTCCACCCGGTCCACAGTTCCCAGAATCCCTATTGACGTCGCACCCACCGTCGGCCAGTTCTGCCGCAGCCTCCCCACGCGCAACATACGTCTCACCCCCGTACTGGGACTGGCCGGTTCACCTCTGCCGAACGGTAGATGGCCAGACATATCTCGAGGGCGCGCAGGCCATGCTCGCCCGTGATCCACGGCTCGCGCCCTTCACGCACACTCCTCACGAACTCCCCAGCCTGCGTGACAAAAGGATCGTCCCGGTTCACCTCTAGCCGGTACGCCTCCGTGTCGCTGCTGTAGGTCAGGTGCTCCCCACTGCGGATACGCAGGCAGCCTGACGTGCCATAGATCTCGGTCTCCCGCGTGCACGGCGTGACCTGATAGGGCGGTTGGTTCCCGATCACGGTCCCCACGCAGCTGTTAGCAAAGGCAAGCGTCGCCACCAGACCGTTCTCCACGTCCATGCCCGGCCCGTAGGTCAAAGTCCGGCAGAAGACCTCCTCCACTTCGGCGCCTAGCAGCCAGCGTTGCCAGTCCACGCTGTGGATGCCGCTATACATCAGGATGCCGCCGCCGGAGCAGCGCTTCTGCCACACCCACGCGGGCACATGGTTGCCACCTGGCAGGCCAAAGAGATCAACCATGGCGACCGGCGTGCCAATCTTCCCCGCTCTAATCAGGCGATAGGCTTCCTGAAACTCCACCCGATACCGATGGACGAAACTGACTGTCAGGCGCACCCCGCCTTTGCGACAGGCTTCCAGGATAGCGTGGGCATCCTCCAGTGTGTTGGCCAAAGGCTTCTCCATGAGGATGTGGCTGCCAGCCTCCGCCGCGGCCAGGCCCACTTCCCGGTGCAGGTGGTGCGGCAGGCAGATCACGGCGATGTCCGGCGTCAGGCCGAGAAGGGCGCGGTAGTCTTCGAAGGCGCGGGTGCCGCAGGAGGCCGCCAGGTCAGCGGCGCGGCGCGCGTCCACGTCTGCAACGCCCAGGACCTGCACGTCCGGCCCAAGCCGGGCGAAGGCCTGGGCGTGCTTCTGGCCCACCTGCCCCGCGCCGACGATGCCCACCGTCACTACCGCGCCCTGCGCTTCGTTCACATCAGACGTCCTCTGAACTTTCGGAGCCCACCCGCACCCCGAAGGCTGGAGCATGGCTCCAGCACTCCAGGGCGCTCGCTTCTCAGACCCCGGCAACCTCTTCCACCAGGTCGCCCAGGATAGCCAGCGTGACGCCCTCCGGTAGAATTGGCCAAGCCGCCCCTGCGTGCAGCATGACACCCTCCTTCGGCGCCACAAACTCCTGGATGATATCCCCGGTGTACGGATGCCTGACGTATCCAATCTTCTCGCCAGCCTTGACCTTCTGCCCGCGCTTCTCTTTGGCCATGAAGGTCAGACCCCGCTCGCCCGTGACCTTGAGCACGGTGTGGGCCTCGACCACCGACACCTTGCCCTCTTTCAGTTCTGGCTTGCCGGGGAGCATCCCCAGATGGCTCATGGCGTTGCGCACCGCCCTCCGCGCCCGGCCCAGATCCTCCTCGCGATAGTCCCGCAGCCCAGGCCCTCCACCGATCCAGGCCGACACCACCGCCTTGCCATCCTTCGCCGCCTCGAAGGCCATGGACCTATCCTCCGGCTGCCCCACCAGAACCTGCGGCAGCCCCAGGGCCACGGCCAGAGCGCGGGACCTGTCTGCGGTGCCAACGTTGTACACCCCCGCGTAGCGGAAATAGCCCCAAAGGGACCCGGTGTGGATGTCAATCAGCGCATCCGCCCTGGAGACGACCTGCTCGTAGTAGGCATGGATCATCTGCTCACTGACGGTCCCGTCTAGCCTGCCCCGCCCCAACGTGTTCAGGTCCTTGTCATCCCAGACCGCGTTCACCTGCTCAAACTCGAACCCTGACGTATTCAACAAGGGCACAAGCAGCAGGGAGCCGGAGATCTCCGCCGGGTTGAGTTCCTGCACCACCTTGGGGAGGATCATGGCAGGCTCGATCTCCAGACCGCTTACCCCAGCCTGCACCAACAACACGGGCCCGTCGGAGGCTCCTTGAACGATGTGCAGCGGCACATGCACATCGAAACGCCCATGGGTCTCGACGGCTTTCAAGAACCCGAAGGCTTTCGCGCCTTTCCTGGCTTCGATGTTCCCAATTCTCATGGTGAATACCTCCGCTTGTTCAAGGGTGCAACATCAGTCGAACGAAACGTACAGGTCAGCAGTGCGTCGGTCCTCTACACGATCTACGAGTCCCAGGATCCCAATGGACGTCGCACCCACTGTGGGCCAGTTCTGACCGCTTGGGATGACAATGGCCTCTTTCGTGTTGTATAGATGGGCCAGTTCCTCGCCGGTGTAGGGGTCCTCCAGGGTCCCGTAGATCTCCCCCTCCTTCACCAATTCGCCGAACTCCTTCTTGCGGATGAACAGGCCATCCACAGGGGGCTTCCAGAGAACCACGCAGGCATTGTAGACGGTGCAGAGGGGGCCATCGGCCTCGAATTCGCCCTCGATCATCCGCATGGCCTTCATGGTGTTCCAGATGCCACGCTCGGCATCGCGGACGTTGTCCTCGCCGTTGTTGAACCAGCCAGTTCCGCCGCCAAACTCCGTGGTGAACATGACCACACCAGCCTGTTCGATGGCCTCCTTGGACTTGTTGGCACCGAAAGTTCCTGGTGGGAAGAAAGCCGCCTGGTCCAGGCCGAAGGCCACCACCAGTTTGCGGCACTTCTTCTCGATTTCGGTCAGGTTGTTCGGGTCCTTCTCGGCTGTGAAGAGCACGTAGCGTTCGTAGGCCGTGCGGCCACCTGCGTGGAAGTCGACCATTACGTTGGCTTGGCTGATCACTTCCTCAAAGTACACGTAGGCAACCTGGTCCGACACGCTGCCCTTGGGATTGCCCGGAAACAGACGGCTGATGTCCTTCCCGTCTATGCGGTTGCCCCGGTCGGACAGTTCGAACCCCACCCGGTTCACCACCGGCACCGCGATCACGTTGCCCCGGACCTTCTTCGGGTCGACTTTCTTGATGAAGTTCAGAATGGCCATCGTGCCGATGATCTCAGAACCGTGGATGGCCCCCTGGACCAGGAGCGTAGGGCCAGGCTCTGCACCGGCAATAAGATGGACAGGGATGTCAGGGCTTAAGCCCGAACGGGACTTGGCCACCTCCAGGTAGCCGAAAGCGTGCTCTCCAGGCTTGGCTTCAATCTTACCCACGCGCATGACATAGACTCCTTTCTCAGAAGCATTCTCACACAGGTTGCTCAAAGGCTCATGAAGGACGCGTTCCCAGATACTTTCTGAACCAACCCAGGATCCTCCGCAGCCGCTCGATGCGGTTCCCGGGCCTCCCGCCTCGGGAGAGCCCATGGCTCTCCCCTTGGAAGATCACCAATTCCACCTCCTTCCCCATCCACCGCAGCGCGGCAAACAACTCCTCAGCCTGGCTCAGGGGACAGCGATGGTCCTCGTCACTATGGAGGATCAGGAGCGGAGTGCGCACGTTTCGTACATACGCCAGGGGCGATTGCTTCCAAACCGACTCCAGGTTGGTCCAGGGGTTGGCTCTTGTTTCCCCCTCTGTGCATTCCGGGCCGATGTCCGAAGTGCCGAAGAAACTGATCTGATTGACGATGGAGCGCTGTGTGACGGCTGCGGCGAACCGGTCGGTGTGGCCCACAATCCAGTTGGTCATGAAACCACCACAACTGCCCCCCGTCACCCCCAGCCGCTCCGCATCCACGTAGGGCCGTTTCACCAGATCGCCGACGCCCAGCATGATCTCTTCATACTCTTTGCCACCCTGGTCACCTCTGCTGGCCAGGGTCCAAGCCTCACCGTAGCCGGCCGTGGTTCCGCGCTGGTTGAAGTAGACCACAACGTATCCGGCGTTCGCCAGGCACTGGAACTCGTGGCTGAAGTCCCACGAGAACATCGAGCAGTGCACGTACACGATGGTGGGATAGCGCTTCCCCTCCTCGAACCCTACGGGCTTGATCTCCCAGGCGTGAACGCGCGTCCCGTCCACGCCATCATACCAGTATTCCCGTGGCTCAGAAAGCAGCCGCGACCGCAACCATGGGTTCAGGCCCGTCAGCCGCCGGCTCTCACCACCTGCCAGCACGTACAACTCACCATTGCCCCTCGGGCTCGCCTGGCCATAGGCAACAATCCCCGTCTCCGAAGGCGAGAACTCGAAGACCACACACTTGCCACCAACCTCCTGACGCCACTCCCCCTCCTCCGTCACCGAGTAGAGGTGCGTGGCACCCTGCTCCGTGAGCAGGAAGTAGATGGCCTCTTTTCCGCCGGGCCACTTCACGGTCACGTTGGCCAGGCCCGGCCGCTGGTCGGCCACGGCATAGTTGCCCACCGTCTGGTCCAGATCACCGCTCAGTTCACGTACCCGGCCTGTCTCCACCTCGCCCAGCCAGACGTGGTAGAACCGCCGGGTGTCCCGCGGCGGCGACCCGGCATACCCGGCAAAGGCAATGGCGCCGTCGTCGGCGCGCCACTGAGGGCTGATCGCCGCCCCCTCCCAATCAGGCGCCAGCAACTCGGTCTGCCCCGTGCGGAAGTCGTGGATGAGGATCCGCCCCTGCCCCAGGAGGGTGTTCTGCTCCCGGGCCACCGCCACGAACGCAAGACGATTGCCATCCCAGTTCCACCGCGGCTCCCCATAGTCACACTCCTCATCTGTCAACTGCTGGAGATCGCCCGTCTCCAGATTCAGGAGCCAGATGTGTCGGTACTGGCCCTCCACCCACCCCACACCATCCTGCTTGTAGCGCAGCCGCCTCACCACGCGGACAGCCGGCGCAGGAATGCCCCCATACCTTCGCCCGTCCTCCTCACGCCGCACCTCGGTCCACTGCGTGAAAGCCAACCGCCTCCCGTCCGGCGACCAGTCCAACCCAGAAGGCGCCCGCCCTGCCACCACGTATGACCGGTCACAGGCCCCATCCGCCCTGACTACCTCAACCCGCGTCCCTTCCTCGCCCTGCCACACAAAAGCCAGCCGCCCTCCATCCCGACTCCAGACTGGCGAACCGCCACGACCCACCCCCTCCGTCAGCCGGCGCGCGTTGCCCGTCTCTACCTCTACCAGATACAGATCCGTCTGGTATCCATTGCGCTCGGCATCGGCGCGGCTGACCATGTAAGCTACCTGCGAGCCATCCGGCGACATCGCGATCTCCTGCAGCCACCGGAACTTCATCAGATCCTCGGGCACCAACCCACGAAGGGTCCCCTCTAACGTCTCAGCCATTTCACTGCCCCCATGACTCCATGCCTATCCCTGCCTGGGCGCCAGGTTGTCTCGGACCTCGTCAATGACGGCATAGAAGCAGAGCCAGTCGCCGGTGCGCACCATGGGGCGGAAGCGCAGGCCGAAGACCTGACCCTCCTCTGGCGCTTCCACCACCTCGATCTCGTCCCCGTACAGGTTGTAGATGCGGCCCAGCACCGTCCCTTTCTTCATCGGCTTGCGGAACGGGATGTCCTCGCCGATCCAGATGCCGTTTGCGTTCGCCAACAGGGCGATCTGGTGACCACGGTACCATCTGTCGGGATATTTCGGACGTCCTGGGATCATGTCGTAGTGCCGCATCACGTTGAGAAACGCCTGAGAAAGCTGCCGGCCCACCTCGTGGAACTCTTTCGTCAGCATGCGGCACCAGCCACCCAGTTCCACGGTGATGGCACCCTTCCCTTCCTCCGCCAAGATAGAGGCCGGGCTGCCCTGCCCGACACCGCTTGCGTTCACCAGGTCCCACTCTGGCCCCATGGCCCCGGCCAGTTCCAGGCACTGGGGCGTCTCGGCGGCGAAGATTGCCGTATCCAGGTACGAATGGTCACCACCAGAATGGATGGCAATGTGCAGGTCCACATTGTCCTTCATGGCGGCGTAGTGGGCCCAGGCCACCCGCTCGGTAGCATATCCATCCGGCTTACCCGGATAGATGCGGTTCATGTCGTAGGAGAAAGTATCGCGCGGGTCGCCACGATCGCCCTGCATGAAGGCCTCGACGTTCATCACCGGGACAGCGACCAGGGTCCCTTTGATCTGTTTGGGATCGAGTCTAGGCAGGGTCAGCAGGATAGAGTAGGGTCCCTCTGGTTCATCGCCGTGTGTGGCCCCACTGATCCAGAGCCTGGGGCCATCTTGCACGCCCCGGTAGACGATAAGGGGAAGTTCGCGTTCCCGGCCATACATGTCCGCCCAAATGGGGATACCTCCGCGCTGGACTTCGCCGGGCATGACCGAGACTGTTCCGATCTTCAGTGGTGCAGCCATTGCAATTCTCCTCGGTGGGTTTATGGAACTTTACGAAAGCAGAGACGAAGCCGCTCTGTTGTTTGCCAACGATTCAGGCGCTTGATCCGAGCGCGGGCTGCGGCTATCCCCTGCACACCTAGTCTTTTGGGTACGTCCAGCTTGTCGGGTGCGGTTGGATCAACTCAATGGTGAAGCCCGGCGTCTGATGGGGGTAGAGGAAAGCCTCAAAACCATCGTCCGCGTCGGCGATTTTCCTTTGGTAAACCTGTTCCTGGATGCTGCGCAGGTACTCCAGGTCTTCCAGGATGCTCTCGGTTTGAAGCGCGATGTGCTCCAGCCCTTCACCGTGCTTCTGCAGGAACTTGTACACGCGGGATTCGGGGTTCCAGTTCTGCACCAGGTGTAACCAGCACTCGTTCCCCAGCAGGATGCGCGCATCGTACTGCATCCCACCGCTCTGGTCGTCGCGGAAGTCGCGACACTTGAGCCCAAAGAGCCTCTCGAAACGTTCGCAGGCTGCCTTCAGGTCCTTCACCACCACGCCGATGTGCTGGAGCCGGATGATGCCCATCTTGCTGCTGACTCTGCCAGCATCCTTCGGATAAGTCCAACTCGTGGGGTGCGGCTGGATCAGTTCGACCGTTACACTGGGGGGCTGGTGCGGGTAGACAAAGGCTTCGAAACCGTCCTGGGCGTTGAAGATCTTGTCTTGGTAGATGGGTACGCCGATCTCGCCCAGATGCTGGACGTCTGCCTCGATGTCGTCGGTTTCCAGGGCGATGTGTTCTAGTCCTTCACCGTGTTTCTCCAGGAACTTGTACACGCGGGATTCGGGGTTCCAGTTCTGCACTACGTGCAGCCAGCACTCGTTCCCCAGCAGGATGCGCGCGTCGTACTGCATTCCACCGCCCTGGTCGTCGCGGAAGTCGCGACACTTAAGTCCCAGCAATCTCTCAAACCGTTCGCAGGCTGCATGGAAATCCTGAACCGCCACGCCGATGTGCTGAAGTCGAAGAATCGCCATCTTATCTCTCCCCGATGATACCCTGCAACCAGTCGCCACTAACGAAAAGCCGAGAAACAACTCATAGGAACTCTATGAATGGGCGTCAAATCAGGTCTGCAATATTCGCCCTGTCCGTTACCTGGGGTTGGATCGCCCCGGTTTTACTGGTCATGATGATCGCAACACCGGGGCCATACCCACTGCGGAAACTACCTCCCTGGCAGACGATCCCGACGGCGACAGAGCCACGGAGGTAGCCATGGCCAAAGCGGCTGTCCCAATCGGTGACGGCCACCAGGTCCCCGAACCGCAGGTCGGCCAGACCACCTTTGGCCAGCATCTCCGGATCGGAGGTCTGCAGGTTGACGACGCTGTTCTCACTGCTGAAACCCGCCCCTGCGCCAGCCAGCACGCTCGGCGCGATGCCCTTCACGGATACCACCAGCTTGCCATCTGCACTGACACCAGGATCCAGGGCTTCCAGCAATTCTGGCGAGCAGTTCTTCAGTTCTACTTCGGGGAAGTCCAGCAACTTGAGCCCTACTTGTAAGCCTGTACCTGGACCTTGTCGAGTAAGTAGCACTGGAAAGAAGTGGCTCTATCCCCGTCCGCTTGCCGACGGCCACGTTCAAAGCCACCACAATTTGAAGAAAACCGTGAATTGGGTCATCCTTTTCCATGTCCCGGCCCCCGCAGTGAACAACCGTGTCTCCCTCCTTCTCATGCCATGCTCATGCCATGATAAGCCAGCCTTGTGAACAAATCATGGCCTGGAAGCACCCAAGCGGGCAGCATGAGCTTCCAACGCCGGATCCTTAAGCAGGCCCTCTTGCTCCGTGCGGGTGTGGGCCGGCGCCTCGACCAGAATGTAGTCCATGGAACCCAGTCCATGCTCCACAGCCATCTTGAGTTGCCCCATCTCCTCGATGGGGATATCGAGTCGATTCTTCTCGGGAAATTGCTTCAGGATCTTGACAGCTTCGGTGTCAATGGCCACCATATCCGCGGAGGCCATGATCACGTTCGGGTAAACGTAGTCCCCTCGCCCATGCCACATCACGGTGCTGCGCCGCCCATCCATCAGGACTAGGTTCGGCTGCCAGCCGAGATGCAGTTCAGCGATCTTGGCCTCCACGGTCTCTGTGTCTTCATGCAGGAAGTCTCGGTCTTCCAGATCAATCCACCCCACGGCCAACTTGAGAGAGGCTGAGAAACGACCTGCCGAGTGACAGCGCATGTTTGCGAGATAGACCCGTTTGTCCGCCTCGTACATGCTGCGTGGAACCCGGAACGACTTCCAGTATTGCCCTTCAACCTCGAGCGGGATCCACTCGTCGTATTGAAAGTTGATGAACTGCACGCCGTACCGATGCAGCACCGGCATCACCTTCAGATTGGCGATCACCTTTTCCGTCGGCCAGTCGGCCCGTCCCGAAAGTTCTCCCACCATCACCTTGGCGCCAGCATCCTGCAGAATCTCGATGACCACTGCCAGAAAGCCAAGGTCCGTGGAAAGGGGCAGGGCGTACGAGCAGTTGAAGTTGGGTTTGATCATGACACGGTCGCCAAGTCGGATGGCTTTCTCCAACCCACCCAGCAGTTCCAGAGCCGTCCCTATCAAAGCCTGCAGGTAGTCCCCGTTGAGGTGTGGCACCTTGGCCACCAACGGCTTACCGTCGCGGGTGAATACATTTGTAGTCCGAGGATGAGGTTTGACCACCATCTCTCTACAACCAGATGTCCTTAATTGGATTCAGAACCGCTTCGTTGATCACGAATTCAGGTGGCGTGCTCACCAGGTAGCCCACAAAACGGGCCACTTCTTGCGGATCCATGGCCTCGGCGCGGGGCTTTTCTTCTATGGGAGCACCCCGCCAGCCCGTGTCCATGGCCCCAGGGTACAAGACGGTAGCCCGAAGGCCGTACGCGCTGCCAGAGGCTGCGATGGACCGAGTCAGCCCCGTCAGGCCAAACTTGGCACTCCCATAGGCAGGACTTGAACTTCCGCGCCTGCCATTTGTCCCGGAGATCACGATCACATAGCCGGCCCCACTGCCGATGAGTGCATCCCACAGGGCTCGCGTCAGGTAGAACGCCCCCGACAGGTTCACGCCTATGACCTGGTCCCAGTCGCCAAAGCCCGTGTCCTGAAATGTGCGTGGGGCTGGGATGCCAGCATTGTTGACTAGGATGTCCACTCGACCCATCTCATCTATGATTTGCTTGGCTGTTTCTCGCACCTGTTCGGCTTGGGATACGTCGCAACGGATAGTCAACACCCGCCGGCCTTCGGCGCACAATGGCTTGGCCACAGCCTCCAGGCGCTCCATGTCACGCGCCAGCAGCGCCACATCGGAACCCAAGGATGCCAGATGTTCCGCTATGGCCTTGCCCAAACCGTGGCTTGCGCCACTGACGACCGCTACTTTTCCTTGCAGAGACTGCACCATCGAATTCCTACCCCTTCTGAGGGGAATCGCTCAGATCTATGCAAGGGCGCTGGCCCGAAAGAACGCGCACCATCTCTTCCAGCGTCTCGCTCAATTCCAGCACACGGTTCGTTCCCGTGCCGCCTCCGATGTGCGGTGTCAGAATCACGTTGTCCATCTTGCATAGCGGACTATCCGCTGGCAGTGGTTCGTAGGTAAACACATCAAGCCCAGCGCCGGCAATACGGTTATTGGCCAGTGCATCAATCAGCGCCTCTTCATCTACCACGCCGCCACGGCAGATGTTGACCAGGTAGGCGTCTTCTTTCATCAGTGCCAACTCCTCACGGCCGATCATCTTATCAGTCTCAGGAGTATGTGGCACTGCCAGGCAGACATAGTCGCTCTCTTCCAACAAGGTTTTCAGGTCGCGATATTCCGCCTGAAAACGCTGTTCTAGTTCCGGCGACAACCGATTGCGTTTGTAATAGAGGTTGCGCATCCCCATCACGCTGGCGCGAAGGGCCAGTTCGCAACCGATCTCACCCATGCCAATGATCCCCAGCGTTTTGCCACGCACCTCATGCACCCGGGTGTGGCGCATCCAATGGAAAGCCATCTTCCACTGCGCCGTGCGCTCGGGCCGCAGCCCACGCAGGCGATAAGCGCCCTCGGCAACGCTCTTGTGCGAGATCAACAGGTCTTTGCTGAGTGCCAGGATCAACGTCATGGCAAGTTCAGCTACACAGTTTGGACCCTTGCGCGGCACTGAGCCCAAGACTAGCCCTCGCTCCCGCACGGCACCCACGTCCACGTTGTAGTAACTACGCCCCATCTTGAGCACGACGCGCAGGTTGCTTAGCGCGTCCAAAAGGGTACGGTCTACTGATTCAAACTGAGAGACGAGTCCATCAAAATCAGGAGACGCCAGTGAACGTGCACTGTGTGTTTCGTCAGCACAGACTAGCTCCAGATTCTCAAAACGGGGAGCGACTTCAGGAATCGAACTGGCGTACTCGGCATCGGCAATCAGAATGTGCAAGCGGTCCTTGCCTTCGGATGGTGTCATCAGCACCTCCATGGTGAAACTATGATAACCGAGAACCAGCAGCTTTCATCATTCGTCCGTTTGCGTTTGTCACCTAGCGCGTCGCGAGAATTCTGTCCATCGCTAGTTTCATTCGTTCTAACCCTTCACGCAGTTTCTCTTCCGGCTGCAAAAACGTGATGCGCAGGTAATTGTCCCACTCTTTGTCGCGCGCGAACGCCGAGCCGGGGTACACCAGCACATGCTGCTCAGTGAGAATCTTTTGCGCCAGTTCAACGGAACTCATGCCGGTAAAACCAATGTCGGCGAAGAGGAACTGTCCACCCTGCGGCACGCCGTAGCGGATGCCCATGCTATCCAACGCATCCAATACCATGCGGCGACGGCGTGCGTAGGCCTGGCGCATCTCGTTCACCGCATCCTGCGGACCGGTCAGCGCAGCCAGCGCGGCATATTGGGCGATGATCGAGGTAGCGACGGTGACGGCGGCTTTCAATTGCCTGACCTGCGCCATCAAATCAGCCGGCCCGACGATCCAGCCCACACGCCAGCCGGTCATGGCGAAGGCCTTGGACAAGGCATTCAGCGTCAGCGTGCGTTCCTTGCCGCCGGGCAAAGAGGCAGGGCTTAGATGCACATAGTCATCGTAGATGAACAGGTCATAGATGTCATCTGCGAGGATCATCAGATCGTTCTTTTGTGCGATCTTGACCAGTTCACATACGTCGTCGGGCGCGATCACGCTGGCGCTGGGGTTATTGGGCGACACCAGCAGCATCGCCCGCGTGCGCTCGGTGATAGCCTGACGCATTCGCTTGGGGTCGACTCGGAAATTCTCCTGCGCATAGGTTGGCACGCCGACTTTCACACCGCGGGCGAAATGGAGTGCGTCATTGTAGGTGTTGTAGTTGGGCTCAGGAACGAGCAGTTCATCCCCCTCGCCGATGACGGCCACGACCATCAGGAACAATGCTTCCTGACCGCCGTTGGTGACCACGACTTCGGTCTCCGGGTCGACGTCAATGTTGTTGACGCGCCTCACGCGCTCCGCGATCGCCTGACGCAGCGGCAGGATGCCCTCCGGAGGCGTATGGTCGTTGGCGTGCTTCAGCATCGCCTGGCGCGCCGCGGCGATAATGTGAGGAGGCGTATCGAAATCGGGATCACCACGGCCCAGGATGATAGAGTCGGGATAGCCCCGGGCTTCAGCGATCAGTTCGTAAAGAAGATCGGTCCCTCTCCTCTTGTTCGTCATCCCTATCGTCCTCCATCAGGCGACTATGCCAGTTGATTCAAAGCTTCGGCGATAGCGTTGTCAGTTGTAACAGATAGACGAAACACATCCTGCGCGCCAAAGTCAGCACCGTCTGCAAACCGAAAACCACCCTTGCACAATACGGCCCTGGCCTGCTCCGGGTCCGACACCCGCAGAGCGATCAAGTTGACAGCAGCTCCAGTCAGCGGCTCGGCACCCAACCTACGGACCAGTTCCAGTGCTTCTTGCCGAGATTGTGCCAACTCCAGAAGCTGGCCAGCGTACAAATTGGGATATAGCTCAGCCGCCTTAAGGGCCGCAAACTGCGACGGTGTGCTGGTGCAGATCGACATGATCTGCTTCTGCGAACGCATGCTCTCCACCCAATCCTCGTTGGTGGCCACATAGCCGATGAACCAGCTCTCCAACCCGACCCCGGGCCAGGCCTCGCCGAACACGGCTACCCGCTTCATCATGCCAGGCTGCGCTCCCAGAGAGGCGTACCGCGCGTTCTGTACCCAGGGCGCCAATCCTTGGTCCCAGATGACGGCAGCGTCGAATTGCTCAATCATGCTGGCGATCTCTTGGACGGCCGCCGCATCAAACACGGCGCCGGTCAGCCGTACCGGCGACTCGAGATACAACAATCGGCAGCCGCCCTCCAGTGCCCTTCGCATGCCCGACAGCGTCGGCAGCATACCCTTTTCCTCGTCAATGGGCAGGAACCTGACGTCGATCTGGCGCACACCGGCCGCCTTACGCGCACCAGGGTGCACTACCTCCGGTAGTGCAACACAACCGAACGACTCTCCGATCATCTGGATCGTCAGGAACCGGCACTCCTGAATCCCAGCGGTTACGAGCACGTTCGCCTGCTCATAGCCAACGAGCCCCATATCTTTGAGATAGGCGGCGAGTGCCTCGCGCAGCGGCGCGATGCCTGGCACGTCCACATAGTGCGTCTGCCCTTGCTCCAGGGCCATGGCAGCGTTTTCGACAATCGCCGGATCGGGCTGCATGGTGGGTTGATCCACGCTGAGGTCTTGACCTTGAGAACATTGCATGGGCAACAAGATCGGCGCCTGCAACAATTCGTTGGCCATATGCCGTTGAATGATCATCTCCTTGGTCTGAGAACCAGGCATCTTCTCCAGTACCTCCGTGATCGAGCTTTTATAGATTTGCTGCTGTCCATTCCGAGTCACGCCCCCAAACAGGCCAGCGCTCGGGGCGACCCTGGTCAGACTATTTGAACTCTTTAGGTGTCGGCGGCGCGTACAGACCTACCCGACTATGCCTCAGCCCCATATCCACCAGGGCTTCGGCCACCTTCAACGTCACCTTCAACGGATCCAACACCGGCACTTGAAGTTCCCGCTCGAGGTCCTCGCTGTAGCCCGCCATGGCAGCACAACCCATAATAATAACTTCCGCCCCGTCCTCCTCCACCATGCGACGCGCAAGGGCCATCCCCGCAGCCTTGGTACGTTCAGGGTCAGCGTCCAACTCAGCCACCGACAACTCGAGTGGTCGGATTGAAGCCAGGCGTTCAAGTAGACCGTGCCGGCGGACATGCAACTCTTTCATCGCCACGCGTGGGCGTTTTTCAGTCATAATGCCAAACTTGTCACCTAACAGGAGCGCGACAGACAACGTCGTCTCCTCCAACCCGAGTACCGGGATCGAGGAGATCTCTTTAGCGGCTTCGACCCCTACGTCACAGAAGCAAGCCAAGATGATGGCATCATAGTTCTCTTCATTGGCCTGTTTGACCAGATCAATGGTCGGCGCGATGGCATATGCTTCGTCATATGAGGATTCAATCGTAACCGGTCCACGCACGGGGCGGATGACGCTCACTTCGCAATCATCGCGTTTGGCAGCTTCAGCTACCGCCCGGATCTTGGCCGTCATGCTCTCGGAGGTGTTGGGATTGATAATCAGGATTCTCATATCTCAAATGCTCAATCACTTATGCGCCCGGTATCGTCTACTGGTCGGATAGGGTTCGATCAGTTCGACAGTGACACCCGTCGTGTGTTCTGGGTAGACAAAGGCCTCGAATCCATCGGGACGATTTGTATAGATCTTGTGATCAAAGATCGGGGTGCCTGCACCGGTAACTCGCTTCACCGCCTCTCGAATGTCATCAACTTCGATACAAATGTGCTCGAGACCCTCCCCTTTTTCCTCCAGAAACATACGCACGCGAGCTTTTGGCCCCCAGCTCTGTACCACGTGTAACCACAAATAGTCGTTCCCGGGCGTGATTATCGCGTCCTTCTGTTCGCCGCCATGTTGATCAATACGCAGGTCGCGTGGATGCAGGTCAAACAGTCGCTCAAAAGTGTTGCAGGTCACTTCCGAATCGCGTACGGCGATGCCAATGTGCTGCAAACCGAGCACGCCGGAGATATTGGCCGGTGCGTCGTGAACCCAATAGCCTGCGCTCGGTTGAAACAACTCTACTGTGACTCCGCTCACATATTCAGGTGGAACAACAAATCTCCGCCCCGACGGTGTGTCGGCTAGATCATCGTCGCTTAACGGGACGCCGCCACGCCGAACACGCTCGAATTCAGCCTCGATGTCGTCAGTCATGAAGGCGATGCGCTCGAGACCCGCCCCCCGCTCTTGCATGTACTGGAAAATGCGCGACTCCGGTTGGTGGCTTTCCATCACATATAGCCAGCACTGGTTTGGAAACGCGATGCGCGCTCCCCTATCTGTGCCCAGGAACGGATCTGGCTCCACGCGCTCTCCTGGCAGCCCGAACAGTTCTTTGAAAGTGCGGTGAGTATAATCAACGTTCTCCTCCGCACAACCGACATACAGCAATCCAAGAATCATATCGTATTATGCCTCCGTTGGTGATGCAGCTATGACTCAAAGGGATATGCCAATCACCTGGCCCCGCAGTTCCTGTATACGAAGTGATGACTCCTCCAAATGAACCCTCATCAACTCGGCTGCTCGCCCCGGATCACGTTGTCGCACAGATTGATGGTAGGCGCGATGGCATATGCTTCATCATACGATGACTCAATCGTTATCGGCCCACGCGCAGGGCAAATGACGGTCACTTCACAATCATCGCGTTTGATCGCTTCAGCCACCCTCCGGATCTTGTCCGTCATGCTCTTAGAGGTGTTCGGATTGACGATCAGTATTCTCATACAGTTTACTACTGCTCGCTTGAACGTAGCCCCCGCAAGGCCATATATGCACGCCGCTGAGCGTCCAAAATGTGATCAGTGAGAGTCGCCTCAGCACGTCTTAGATCCTTATCCCGAATGGCATCCAAGATGCGCCGATGAAATTCTCCGGGCTGATCGGGATGATCGTAGTGGGTTCTGCTGGTTAAGCTGATCAAGAGTTGCGTCTGCAGGCGCATGGTGTTCCAGACTGAATACAGGCGGCTGTGATCCGCAAGGCGGCAGATAAGCTCATGGAACGCTAAGTCAAGTGCAACTATCTTCTCGGGGTCAGTCTTCTGATGGGCGGCCTTATCTAACTTGTCCAAAACGCACTGCATCTCCGCGAGGTCTTTTTCAGTTAACCGAGATACAGCACGTCGCAAAGCTCCAATCTCCAATAATAAACGCAGGCTGTAAACCTCGTCAATATCCTTATCCATGAAATCAATGACAGAGTAGCCTCGTCTGGGAACGTTGACAACAATCCCCTCCCGCTCTAGAGCCGATAATGCCTCACGGACTGGTGCCCGACTGACGCCGAGTTGCTCGGCAATAGTTATTTCGACCAACCGTTCGCCGGGTTTAAACGTCCCATTCAGGATCGCCTTACGTATTTGCTGTTCAATATGATCACGAAGGTTCAACACATTGAGGGGCTGTAGTTGAGGTGGTTGTGAGGTCATCTTTTCGCTTTCTACTTACGCTATAGTCGAATGTCGACAATCCTACAAGCAATATTATATCACAATTTTCCTTTAGTGTCAAGTATCAATTTATCAAATTCGGGGTCTTCCCAAAGTAGCAATTTCAGCAACTAATAGCTGCAAGAACGTCAGAGGCACGTGCAGCAAAGAAGTCAAAATCGCGACGCCGAAAGCATCGTTAGGGCAGATTTGTCTAACCTTCCCCTTTTGGTGTATACTTAAAGAGGGGGCTGCCAGTGAGGGTATATCTGGAGCGAGTGGGTTGCAAGCTGAATCAAAGCGAGATAGAGGCTTTGGCGCGCGGTTTCGTCCAGGCTGGTCACCAAGTGGTTCAAGCGAGTGAAGAGGCTGACCTGTGCGTGGTGAACACCTGCACCGTGACCCATGCGGCGGACCGCACGTCCCGCAAGCTCATTCGCCGCCTGCGCCGCGCCAATCCTACCGCCCGTCTCATCGTGACAGGTTGCTACGCCGAGATGTGCCCTCAGGAGGTAGAGGCCATCGGTGGAATTGATTTGATCGTGGGCAACGAGAATAAAGAGCGATTGGTGGAGATGGTGGGGAAACTGGTAAATTGGGAAACTGGTAGGTCGGTAAATTGGGAAACTGGTAGATTGGGCCACACTCGGGCCTTTGTGAAGATTCAAGATGGCTGTAGCAACCGCTGTGCTTACTGCATTGTCTCTCTGGCGCGCGGCAGGGAACGGAGTCGGCCTGGTCAGGAAATCCTGGCGGAAATCAAGGCCCTGGTGGCTGTTGGTTGCAAAGAAGTGGTCTTGACGGGCGTGCATATCGGGGGGTACGGGAGGGACCTGGGCACCGGACTGGGTCAGTTGATCGAGGGTGTCTTGACCGAGACGACGGTGCCTCGCCTGCGCCTTTCATCCATTGAGCCTTGGGACCTGGAACCCTCTCTCTTGCGCCGCTGGGAAAACCCACGCCTCTGCCGCCATCTGCACCTGCCGCTGCAGAGCGGCGGCGACGCCACCCTGCAGCGCATGGGGCGCCGCTACACGACATCCGAATATGTTCACTTGGTAGACGCCGCGCGCCGATCAATCCCCGACCTGGCCGTCACCACCGACATCATCGTTGGCTTCCCTGGCGAGACGGCCGAGGAGTTCGCCATGAGCCTGAGCTTTGTGGAGGAGATGGAATTCGCCCGCATTCATGTGTTCAAGTATTCGGCCCGGCCGGGCACTGCGGCTGCCGAGATGCCCGATCAGGTGCCTTATGCGGAGAAGGAAAGGCGCAGTGATGCCATGCTGGAGTTGGCGCGGGAGAGCAGTCAACGCTTTCACCGCAGGTTCCTGGGCCGAGAGCTGGAAGTGCTTTGGGAGAGCAGAGACGACAAATTAGTCTGGTCGGGCCTGACGGACAACTACATTCGGGTGATAACGAGCAGTGAACTTAATCTGGCCAATACCATTACCTCGACCAAACTAGTGGGGTTGGTTGAGGGAGGGATGCGTGGGGAAGTGGAAAAGGAGATCGAAGAACTGAAAGGATGAGGACGGAGCCATGTTAGACAAGCTAAGCATCTTTACCCAAGCCGTGCACGCCGGGGAGCGCGGCCCCCGGCCCGATTTCACTCCAGTAGTAACCCCGGTCTACCATTCGGTCGGCTACCTGTACGAGAGCATGGATCAACTGGATGCGGTTTTCGCCGCCGAGCGCGAGGGTTACGTCTATCCCCGCTACGGCACTCCCACCAATGCAGCCTTTGAACAGGCGGTGGCTACCCTGGAGGGCGGCGAGGCGGCCCTGTCCTTCGCTTCCGGCATGGCGGCCATCCACGCTGCCTTGTTGGCCGCGGGCCTGGAGGCAGGCCAATCGGTGGTGGCTGCTCATGATGTCTATGGGGCCAGCTATGCTTTACTGGCCAACCTGTTCACCGCGCTGGGCGTGCGGGTGCGCTTCGTGGACATCGCCGATCTGGCGTCGGTGGAACAGGCCATCGCCGAGGAGAAACCCAAAGCCGTTTTCTGCGAAATCATCTCTAATCCCTTGCTCAAGGTGGCCGATGTGCCCGCCGTGGCCGAGCTGGCCCACGCCCACGGAGCCGAGATGATCGTGGATAGCACCTTTGCCACTCCCTATCTCGTCCGGCCCGTGACCCTCGGCGTAGACTTCGTTGTCCACAGCTCAACCAAGTACCTGGGTGGTCACGGCGATGTCCTGGGTGGGGTAGTGGTCACCTCCGCCGAGAGGCGAAAGCGCCTGTGGGAGCTCATCAAGCTCACCGGTGGCAACCTGGGCCCTGACCAGGCCTGGCTGACCATGCGCGGCCTCAAGACCTTGCCTCTGCGCATGGCGCAGCACTGCCGCAATGCGGCGGCGGTGGCCGATTGGCTGGCCGAGCACCCCAAGATCGCCAGGGTGAACTACCCCGGCCTGCCAAGTCACCCTCAGCACGCCGTAGCGACTCGCCTTTTCCGAGATGGTTGTTACGGCGGGATGGTCTCCTTCGAGATAGCTGGCGCCAGCCGAGCCCAGGTTTTCCGCTTCATGGAGGCTTTGAAGCTCATCTTGCCGGCCACCACCCTGGGCGACGTCTATAGCCTGGTGCTCTACCCCGCCCATTCCTCTCACCGCGCCCTTTCCCCGGAGGAGCGCGCCGCCATCGGCATTGGCGAGGGGTTGGTGCGCCTATCGGTAGGTATCGAGGATGTGGGGGACATCGTTGCTGATTTGGAGCAGGCGTTAGAGCAAAGCAGATATTAGATATTGGAGATCAGGTATTGGTGACTGCAGCCGTACGATTCGATAACGTTTCCAAGAGATTCACCCTGCGCCGCGAACGGGCGCGGTCATTTCAGGAGGCGGCGTTGGCTTTCCTTCAGGGCCGGGGCAGCTCGAAGGAGGAACTGTGGGCGCTGAAAGAGGTCAGTTTCGCCGTGGAGCAGGGCGAGACCCTGGGGATCATCGGGCCCAATGGCTCAGGGAAGAGCACGGTCCTCAAGCTCATCGGTCGCATCTTGGAGCCATCTTCGGGGCGGATAGACGTCCAGGGCCGAGTGTCGGCTCTGATCGAGCTGGGAACTGGCTTTCACCCTGACCTCACAGCCCGTGAGAACATCTATATCAACGGTTCCATCCTTGGCTTCAGCAGGAAGGAGATGAGGGGCAAGTTCGATAGCATCGTCGAGTTCTCGGAGTTAGAGAAGTTCATTGACGTGCCTATCAAGCACTTCTCCTCCGGCATGCACATGCGTCTGGGCTTCGCGGTGGCCATCCACGTTGATCCCGACGTTTTGCTCATTGACGAGATCCTGGCGGTGGGCGATCAGGCCTTTCAAAACAAATGCCTGGGCAAGATCAGCGAGCTCAAGAGCCAGGGGGTGACCATCCTCTTTGTCTCCCACGACCTGGAGGCAGTGCGGAACCTGTGCCCTTCGGCTATCTGGCTAGAGGACGGGGTAATCCAGGAGAGAGGAACGACTGATAGAGTCATTGACAGCTATCTGAATAACGTAACCACTATCACAGAAGCGCGGTTGAGCCATGAGCGGCGCATACAGAGCGATGAGAATCGTTGGGGGAGTGGGGAGGTGGAGATCACCGAGGTGAAGTTGCTCGACGCTGAGGGGAGGGAGCGCCGCGTTTTCAAGACGGGGGAGAGGATGGTGGTCAGGTTGAGGTACCATGCTCACACTGAAGTCAAGCAGCCCGTCTTCGGCATCGCTATCTACGCCAGCGACGGCGTTCACATCAACGGCCCCAATACCAGGTTCTCTGACTATGCCGTGGAATCGGTGAAAGGGTCAGGGGAGATTGATTACATCGTGGACATGTTGCCCTTGTTGGAGGGCACTTACGAACTCTCGGCGGTGGTCTACGATCAAGATTGCCTCCATGCCTACGACCACCAGCACCGCATGTACAGCTTCATCGTTCAGCGGGGCGCGGTGAAAGAGCGCTATGGGATGATCTATATCCCCTGCCAGTGGAGACATAGGGCTTTGTAGCCCCAATTGGATTGATTGGATGTAACTGCTCAGCCCGTGTCATTGCGAGGAGCGTTTTTTGCGACGAAGCAATCTCCTCCTTACGGCTTGGGGATTGCTTCGCTTCGCTCGCAATGACAGCCTGAACTCCTTGACACC
>CAYUPJ010000001.1:0-56891 GCA_964446635.1 uncultured Anaerolineae bacterium | reverse complement strand
ACAATTTTGGTCAATCGTCAATAGAACACTTGTCTAATTTAACAATGTCAAGTTAACCAGCAGGTTACGGATGACCAGATTGTCGCCTTCACTGCTTGTTATCATCCGTTGCGCGAAGCTGTGCAGGACGTCGATGCCGACCGCCTTATGCCACGCGAAGCCCGGCAGCACGAGGGTAGACGTTATCCCGGCGTCGTCGTCGACTGCCACGCCGTTGGTCCACAGCGCCAACATGCGGTCACCGTTAGGCAGGGAAAAGCCATAGCTCATGACGTTCGTGGCCTCGATCTGCAATTCCACAGGTATGGTAATGGCTCTGACGCCGGCCATGATGGTGCATAGGTTTCGAACCGGCCAGAGAGATACTGAATACGCTGAATGCGTAAACGTTCCAACAACCCCTGTAGAAACATCCATACCCAGGTGCATCACGATTCCCCGAATATAATATTTGGCACATACCACCTTGCTATGTGTGCAGGGTTCACCGGGATCATAGTTCTCTGGATTCCGATATTGTAGCTCTGTACCACTGTACTCTCCGATAAACCCATGGGTGGAAGCCACATCCTTAATCTCCTGCACGAGGGATGGATATGCGTAGTAATATTCCCTGTAGTAGTCGCAGTCCGGAGCAGCCCCATGCGAGGGATGCCAGGCGACCTCGTCCACCAGAGGCATGATGTCAGAGCGGAGGATGCTAAATAAGTAGTTGCGACCGTATGGATTGCATCCACATGGCCCACCATAGGTACCGTTATCGCCAACCACTATTTTCGCCTCTGGATACTCCTGGCGAATGACGGGGACCGCTCGCCTAGCGAGGTTGATATAGTCAGCTACCTCTATTGTGTTTTCAGGTTCGTTGTATATTGCGAAATAACGAGCGCGGTCCTTGAAATGACGCACGATAAAGCGCACGTAATCAAGATAGCGTTGGATCTGGTCTTCTGTTTTGAACGTAGGGTAGCTTGGGTGCTCTCTCCCAGCTTGGTCCGCTTTGTCCCAAAAACTGAGGACATAGGTGATGGTTATACCATTGCTAGCTATGGCAGTGATCCAGTCATCGTCGCCCGGGGCGATGTAAAGTTCGGGCTTACTCCACTCCACCTGATCGTAATCAAGCTCATTGAGAGACAACCGGATCCGCTTCACGCCTAGCGCGGCAAAATCAGCGACAGTTCTCTCGTCTTGTGGGCACGAGGGCGGGGTGCAGATACTTCCAATGCGGTTGTCTGCAAGTTCTTGCGATCGCTTGGGCCGGAGTCGGGTTTTAGGCAGATTGTTTCCCTCTTGCAGGATCAGAGCTCTGCGTGTGCCCGAGGTAGGCGCTGAGAATTCGCTGGTGTTGCCGTAGGCGTCGGTGGCCGTGGCAGTCAGACGGGGACTGGTGAAGGGAGTGCCCTTGTTGAAGGTGAAAAAACCTAAGCCGTCGGCTGTCGTCCGGCCTTCGTAGACCTCTCCCTCGTCGCTGCTGTCGGAAAAGATCTCGACTGTGCAATTGGCATATGTGGCGCCCGTTACAGTGCCAGCGCCCAAGTCGAAGTCGAAGATGACAGGGGCAGCCAGTTCGGTGTTGTCGCCATCCCACAAGTCAATGCCCATCCCGACATTGTCGTGGATGCTGTTTTGGGTGATGGTGTTGCCCAGCGAACTCCGGCTGTGCACGCACACGCCATTTTCGCCGTTATAGGCGATGATGTTGTCAGGGCCGATGACGTTATAGCTGGCGCCCCCACTGATGGAGATACCACTGATATGATTGCCCAGGACGTTTAGGCCGCTGGCGTCGGTGCCAATGTAGTTGCCGGAGACAGTGTTGCTCCTTGTGCCGCTGCCCAAGATGGAAACGCCATCACCGCCATTGCCGCTGATGAGGTTGCACTCATCCGGAGCATCACCGCCGATGAGGTTGTAGTTTGCGCCGTCCTGGATAGCCACACCGTTCCCACCGTTGCCGATGGCGGCCATGCCACTGGCATCCGTGCCAATGTAGTTGCCGGAGACAGTGTTGCTCCTTGTGCCGCTGCCCAAGATGGAAACGCCATCACCGCCATTGCCGCTGATGAGGTTGCACTCATCCGGAGCATCACCGCCGATGAGGTTGTAGTTTGCGCCGTCCTGGATAGCCACACCGTTCCCACCGTTGCCGATGGCGGCCATGCCACTGGCATCCGTGCCAACGTAGTTGCCGCTGATGGTGTTATGGTGGGTATCACTAGTACCACACAGGACCACACCACTTCCACCGTTGCCGCTGATCAGGTTGTCTATCACCTGGTTGTGACTAGCCCCGTTCATGTAGACACCATAGTAGCGGTTGCCCAAAGCCACTGTGCCACTCGGGTCAGTGCCAATGTAGTTGCCCCTGATCGTGTTGAAGGACGCATCCATGAGGCCTACGCCAATGTCTCCATTGCTGCTGATCAGGTTGCCCTGGCCCAACGGCCCGGCGCTGACACCTCGGTCTCCACCAATCGTGTTGTTTCGGGTGCGGTGCCACAAGGCGATTCCTGCGCCGGGGAAGTGGATGACCTGCAAACCCCAGATGGTGTTCCCATCGGATCTTATTGATAATCCACTGGTATAGAATTCTGAGTGTGCGAAGCGCAACTCCAAGGCTACGCCCACAGCATTGGCTGGCAGGGTCTGGCTGGTAGCCACCTCTGTCCAGTCGACCTGCCAGTCGAACCACCATTCACCGATCCCCTCTTCATGGCCATCTGAGAACAAAGCGTGCAACCTGGCCATTACTGGTCTATGTCTGTACCAGAAGCGCAACTCGACTGTGCTGCCACCTGTTGCGGATATCCAGACCGTGCTGCCGTTATAAAAGGGGTGATTATAGGGCCACCCATCGAAGGGGTCGCTCGTATCGGTGGTGTCGTACACTGTGTAGCTCTCGCCAGCGTGGGCCACGCTACTCCACTGATAGCTGTAGGGCGACGAAGTAAAGTCGCTGCTGTTGAGGCTACGCGTCGTGCCGGGAGCACCATCCCAGGGCCGCCAGTGTCCCAGGCCAGCGGTGAAGTCGCCGTTGGCGATGAGGTTTGGCCCGCCGTCCAGCGTCAGGCTGACATCGTCCAGAAGCAACGTCTCCGGCGTGGTGCCGATGTTGCTGCCGTCCAGGATCACTCCGGCGTTGCTGGCGTCAATGGTGAGGTTGCCTTGGCTGAGCTCTGGCAGGCTGCTGGTGAGGGTGATAATCATCGGGCTGGTTGGCGGAAAGACCGCTGGATCGAAAGTGATGGTGTCGCCGCTCTGTGCGTCCAGCAATGCCTGGCGCAGGGTGCCGGGGCCGCTATCAGCGGTGCTGGTGACGACAAGGGTCCTCCCTGAGCCTCGCGGCGCAACCGAGGCAGCCGACTGTTCTCGGTCCGGTGGCGCACCGGATATGAACTGCGCAGCCAAGGCAATCAGCAGAACCAGGGCCACGGCCGAGCCTGAGGTGAAATTGAGCGCTCTTTTCATGTTGTCCTCCTCCTCAAAAGGGACAGGCAATTTTTGCTGACGGTGTATAAGCGAATATGTTCACATTATTCCATTTCAGTCCGCTTTCTCAACCGTGACGGGAACGACCACCGCGTAGATCGGGCCGTCGGGCGAACGCAGGGGATAATTGCGCGTGTGAATGCAATCAAAGAGGCCAATCTCGATCCGATACTCTCCTGGAGCCAGATCGGCCGGGACCGGAATGCTCACTCGATCCACATACACGTCACCGAGCTGCCAGTGGTAGCCCCACTGACCGTGTCCACCGACGTTCGTAATGATCTGACCAGCCTGGTCCAACAGATGGTAGAAGGCATCAATGTACCATTCCTCTCGCCCTGGACGCAGTTCTTCGACACGCCAATACGTTGTGCAGTGAATCGGTTGGCCGGGCCGGACTGCCGCGTTTAGACTGTAGCCCAGCATTGTTAGCCCAGCTTCACTGGGCCAGTCAAGAACCGCATCCGGCAGCGCAAGGGCCCTGTCCCGACTGTATGGCAACGCTCGAAGGAAGGAAACACGGGTACCGTCAGCAAATATAATGTCGTGTTCAGGAAATGATTCTTGTAACGGTCCCAGGGCCTCTGGCTCAGGGACAGTGTTGACCAATACATACAACAGCGGGTCCTCGCCCGGCAGAAGTACATAGTTCGGAAAGTCGATTTCTCCCAGAGTTGTTAGGTAGGTTCCGCTCAGGCTGCTGAGCAGTGTCTCATGCCCTTTGGCGCAGATTCTTTGAGGGTAGCCATCGCCCTTGGATAAATCGCGCACAGCAGCTCCCATTTTGGCGCCCGCTCCTAGAGCCCAGTCGTTAAACTCTGGTCCCGTTGGTCTGGTGGCTACTTCCTCGCTGGCTTGATAGAGATTGAATCCAAACAGGATAGCGATAACCAACAGAATAAAGATCACGATCCACCGTAGCCCCTTGCGGTGCAACAGTGGTGAGATTCCCCACGCAGCCAGCATATGACCTGCCGGGCAGCTTAGCAGAAGATAGTGTGGGTGTACAGGATAGGCAGAGATGCTCGCCAGCAAGATTGGCACGGCAAACCAGACCAGTAGCACCACCGCAGTCCGCTGACCTCTTCCTCGTCGCCGCAACTCTATCACGGCACGTGTCACTCCAGTAATCAATGCTGCACCTAACAGGTAGTGTACCGCCAATGAGGATGCCCGTCGAAGATTGTATTCCCTCGTTTCCCCCCAGCCGTAGACGTACTCGAAGTCTCGCCCGGTAACAAGTCGGACGGCGTGGTCCAACCCTTCTCGTGTCAGGCGAAGCTCGCCTTTGGAGAGGAATCCCAGTAATTTAGTGCGGTTCGTTTCCCATCTCTCTGATAGGCCGCCGCCGTACACTACCAGGGCCAGAGCGAAGATGGAGATTCCCACATAGAGCGCTCGGCGAGGAATTCTGCGGCGGAACAGAGTCACCAATGGCCCTGTCTGCACCAGCACTCCCCAGGCCTGGATATAAGTTTGCATCATCGCTGTCACTGCCAATCCCGCAACCAGCACACGGGATGGAGAACGGTGTTCCGTCGCGATGGTCGGCCACAGCCCCCAGGCGATGAGGGCTGTGAAAAAGGGTATCAATGCCTGTACCCAGGTAGTGCGACTGAAGTAGACCACCCACGGGTTGATGGCGAACAAAAATGCTGATAGTAATCCGACAGCATTCCCAAGAAGCTGTTGTGCTGATCGGTACACAAACCATATCGCAATAGTGTTGAGTGCAGTGATGAAGATGTATACTGCCCAGGGAGACCGCCAGACCAGGAGCGGAATCGCCTGCAGATAGCTCATCAGAGGAGGATTATCCAGGAAGACAGAAGACGGCTGCCCAGTGAGCAGCAGCTTATGCCCATCGAGGATGCGGAGCGCCTCGTAGATTGGGTAGCTATCATCGTAGCTATGACGCACAAGGCCAAGGTTAAAGAATCGGAAACCGGCGCCTACGGCAAGGACGATGAGGAGAGCCACGATAGGTGATGCCCTGAGGTATAGAGGGGTTCTCCCGCAAAATGAATCCCCTGAGCTGCGGAGCAGTTGGTTGGCGCGCAAAGACGGTTCACTTATCTCCTGCATCAGTGGACCTTCTTTCACTTAGGGAAATCTCCACTTCTGTTAATGGCCCAGGGGTTCTTCATAAAGTGCCTTTGTCTTCTCGGCGATCTTCCCCCAGGTGAAGTCCTGGGCCAATCTGGCGGCCCCCTCACCCAGGCGTCGCCGCAGCCTGGCATCCTCGGCCAGCCTGGCGACCGCCTCGGCCAGCGCGACGGGGGCGTCGGGGGGAACGAGGAGGATGTTCTCCCCATGCCGTAACTCTGGCACATCAACTCGTGGCCAGGTGCTGACGATAGGCAGGCCATGGGCCAAGGCCGCCATGAAGCTTCCCCGTCGGAAGGAGGCCCCGTCCCGGTAGGGGAGGACGCAGATATCGGAGGCCAGGAGGTTGGCCGAAACCTCGGGCTGGGAAGTGTAACCTGTCCAAAGCACCCTATCCGTCAGGCCCAGCTCTTCGATCAAACCGACGATTTTCTTCAGATAGGCCACGTTGGTAGGATCGCTGGAGCCCACCTTGCCTCCCACCATCATTAGTTGGATATTGGAGATTGGAGATTGGAGACTTGTACTGAGCCCTGTCGAAGTATTGGTCACTGACTGCGCGTCGTATCTTCTTTGCACCAGCCTACCCAGGGCACGGACCAGGGTTTCGGCTCCTTTGCTCTCGTTGAGGAAGCCGAAGTAAGACAACAAGAGATCATCGGGTTTCAGTCCCCGGTTGACTCGCCAAGCCTCTCGATCATAGCCTGCCGGAGGTTCAGGGCTGATGTTCGAGCCGATGGGGATCAGCGATAGGGAACGGATAAACGAATAAGTTGACAGTCTGGCGAAGTCCTCGGCGTTGGTGACGATGGCCGCATCGCTCCAGCGGGCCAGGGCCAGGTTCACCCACCAGCGTAGGGGGCCAGCCTTGGGAAAGAGGTAGGGCACTTTCAGGTCGTGGAAGGTGGTCAACGGATGGGCGTAACGGATAAACGGATGGCTACTCATTCGCAGGTGCAGGGGCAGAAAGTTGATGGACGGATGCATCCCATAGGCTGCCGTTTGATATTGGATATTGATGATGTCGGGGCGGATCTCGCTCAGAAGCTGGATGATGCGTCGCCAAGAGGCCCAGCCCCAGCCGTGGACACTGCGATGGACAATTATCGTGTTGCGTGTTGCGTTCCTTCGGCTTCGCTCAGGACAGGGTTGCGTGTTGTTTGAGGCACTGGTGATCACGTGAACTTCGTGGCCCAGTTCTGCCAGCGCCTTACCCAGTTCGTTGGTGAAATCCCCCACCCCGCCTTGCAGGGGCGGGAACTCACCGCTGATCAATACGATGCGCATTCTACTCCATGACCTCGATCACTGTCAAAGGTACCCGGTCCTCGTGTTGACGAACACCGTTGAGGTAGGCCGCAAGCCGCACTACCCCATCGGGGTTGTACAGGCCCACCTCCAGCGAATACTGACCTGGCCGCAGGTCCGCTGGCAAGGCCAGGGGCCGGGGATCAATCACGACCTCGCCTGGGTACCAGGTGTGGGGAGGGCGGGTGCCGTGAAAGGCCCAGCCGTCGGATTGAGGACCCAGGCGGCCATCGGCGTCGTACAGGTGGAGGAAAACCTTGGCCTCACTCTGGGTCGGCGCGGTGACCTGCCAGTAGAGCGTCACTAGCATCACATCGCCGGGATGCCAGGCTCGCTCCGGCAGGTCGAAGCCTACCAGGCGGAACCCCCCGTCAAAAGTGACCTCTAATCGGTGCACGATCTCTACTTCCCCCTGCAGGAACCAGAAGTGATAGGGGGCGTAGTAGCGAAAGTCCGGGTTGGACGCGTCCACCCGCAGCACGACGCGCGTCTGAGAGCTGGTGATGGCCTCGGCCGGCACCCAGAACACCGTCTCCAGCCACTGGCCCGGCACGGCAGGATAGGCCCAGCGCCCCAAGTCCCGTCCGCTCACTTCCACCCGCACCGCTCCTGCCTCCTGAGCGTGCAGCCGAGCCACGATCTGCAGCGGCTCACCGGGCCTGGTCGCCACCTCGAAGGATACGCCGCCGGTCAACAACCGCCCACCGTCCAGCACTTCTCGATCAGGGGGGTCGCGGTAGGTCAATTGCCACACCTCAGTGGGCCAACCGGAAGGGCGGGCATCGTGCCACCACTTCACGCCGTGGGCCGCCTCGTCATCGAGATCGGCCACGTCCAGCCTATCTACCAGCCTGAAGCCGGCTGTTCGTTCCCGGACATCAGGTTGGTAGAACTGCTCACCGCTGCTTGTACTGAGCCCAGTCGAAGTATCGGTCAGGTGCCAGTCGGCCCGCCACACCCCCTGGACCGGGCCGGCACTGGTGACGCCGGAGTAGTCGGGCACCTCCACTCGAAACAACTCGTCGGCGAACAGATCAGTTGCCGCCAGGTAGGGGATGAAGAAGATGTCCGGATAGATGGCGAAGTAGTCGGGACGCATGGGCGAGTGTTCCATCAGTTCAAACACGCTCCCCGCGCCGTGCCGCCAGGCGATGGCGGCATCTGCTGTCGTCAGGCCGATCAGATCATAAGTTGCCCGCTGGCCGAGGTAACGCAGACTGCCGATGTCATGGACGCCCACGCGGGCATCAGGAGGCAGATTCTCCTGCAGCCATTCCACAACTGCCAGTTGCTGTCGAACCATCGTGCCAACTGCGCTACGATAGGAGCGCACAAGACTCAGGCTTCCGTATATGGAGAAGCTCAATAGCAGGAGCGTCGCCAACCCCAACAGGACGCGTGGCCACCATTGCACCGCTCGACCGGAGAAGAATGTCAGGCCACAGACCGTCAGAACGATGACCAGCGGCACAAACGGGACCTGATAGCGGCCCAGATGCCAGGTGGCTGTGATCAAGGTGGCGGTGGACAACGTGCCCACCAGGAACCACAAAGCGGTCACGGCCAGCGCCGTCCAGCGGCGTCGCATCCCCAGGCTGACCCACCCCAGGATAGAGAGCAAGAGGAAGCCGGGCGGCGCGAACCAGCGGGCAGGGGATTCCCACCCCAGGAAGCGAACGATAATCCGTCCGTAGAAACCAAAGATGAAGCGGATGATGTCCACCGGATAGAAAGGAACGTTAAACCACCAGGACTTGGCCTGGAGGCCTGATGCGGCGGTTGTGCCGGTAAGCGTCCAATTGATGAGAAGAGGCACGAGTCCCACCGCAACCGCCACTGAAAGAATGCCCATCTGTTTCCGACGAACGACGCCGGAGTTGAGGAGGCCCTTCGTCAGGGTCACCACCCAAATCAACCCGATCAGGATCAGGCCCTCGGGTCGGGTGAGCCCCGTCAGGCCCAACCACAGAGCGCACCAGGCGGTTCGCCCGGCCAGGAAAGCGTCCAGGGCAGCCAGGGTCAGCACGGTGAAGAACCCCGTCTCCATCCCGTTGAAGCATCCCCACTGCACCGGGCCACTGAGGAGGACGAGAACGGCTGCAATCAGTGACCAGCCTGTATCGGTTGTCAGATGGGAAGTCAGGCGATAAGTCAGCCAGGCGATCAGTACCAGCCAGAGCACGCCTGCTCCCACAGCGAAAGCGACGAGCCGCTCGCCAGTAAAGCCCAAGAGGTAAACCCCTGCCAGCAGGAAACCGAACAGTGGGCTGGTCATCCCCGTCGTCGGGGGATCCCCGTCGTTGTACTGGTAGGGATAGCCCCGCGCGATCTGACGGGCGTATTGATAGGTGATGTACGCATCGTCCAAAGGCGCCACCGGGCGTCCGTCGGCCGTGGCGAAGGCGGTAATGATGTAAATCGAACTGACGACACCCACCAGTACAATTAGAAGAGCAGCAGCCCACCAGCGACGGGGACTCATCACTTCTATTCTCCAGGGTTGCAGCCTGCTCCGCCGCACCTGTCGGTAGGCGGCGATACGCGCCAGAGTAGCGACGCTGACCTCAACTCCCAGCTTTGCCAACACCTTACCCAGCTCGTTAGGAAATCGCCCACGCCGCCTTGCATGGGTGGGAATTCGCCGGTGATTAGACAGGCTTTCATAGGTTCCGCTTTTGTTGTGCTACAATTGAAATGGAATTCGACCAAAGGGTGCCTGCTTTGCAAGGGTGCCCCGCCCCAGGCTTCGGTCCTCCACAGGCTCAGACCTACCACAGGGGGCGGGGCTATTGTGTATTTGCCCGACGGTCAGACCAGAGCTCAACCGTCGGCCGGGAAACAGACCACGCCGGCTCTCCTTTGCGGCCTCGACCGCAAACCCTTGGGCGTGCGGTATTCCTGGCCAGTGTAGAGGATCGTGGGAAACCACGACCCGAAACCCGATGTTGTTGTTCGAGTTGTCGGGGTTGTTCCTGTTGCGGTACGCACAGCGGGCGTTGTTCTGATTGTTGTTCCACGACCCGCCACGCAACACACGGGTCTCCTTCGGTCTGCCCCCACAATATGGCGTTCAATCCGCCGGTGTTGCCGCTGATTCGCGCCACCCACCCAGCAGCCGACCGATCTCGGCCACCATGCGGGCGACATGCTCATACTGTCCCAGCGAGAACAGTCTCATTTCATGACACAGTCGCAGGTGGAAACGCAGCTTGGCCAGCTCTATGTCAGCCTGGGCCAGTCGTTCTGCTCGCTGAGAGTCTTTGCTCAGTCCCGCTTCCAGGATAAGCTCCTGAAAGTCCAAGGCCCTGTCTTGTACCCTCTTGGCCATCACGAATCTCTGCGATCGAGGGAAGTGGTTCGTGGTATGCGGGATGAGCCATAATAGCATGTCATGGGTGCGAGCGAAGATAGGTGATTCCTTCATGACGTTACCTCCGAGGTATGGAACTCGCTCCCAGCACAGCCCGACGTAGGCCATAGGTGTCGCCATGGGAAGCATGAGCTACCCAACCCTGCACCGAGGCGTTCAGTTGCTCGCTTTCGATTTCGCGGGTGGCGTAGGCTGCCAGGAGCCGTTTCAGTCTCCGTTGGAAGGCAAGGCCCTTGGTCCGTTTCAGGCGACGATGAGTCGGGTAGACTCTGAAGCCCAGGAAGGGGATGCCCTCAGTCGTAGGATAGACCTGAGCGCGGCTCTCGTGTAAGCGCAGGCGCAGGCTGACCAGGAACTTGATGATGGCCTCACGCCAAGCATGCAGAGTGAGCTTGTCGTCGCTGAAAAGCAGGAAATCGTCTACATAGCGGATGTAGGCTGGGCTTTTGAGGGTGCGCTTGACAAACTGATCCAGCTCGTTGAGATAGACGTTGGCCCAGAACTGGCTGGTGAGGTTGCCGATGGGCAGGCCACGGGGGCAAAGAGCTGCCGTCAGGTCGTCACCCGGAAACCACTGCATCTCGTACTCTTCGGAAAGGATGCCTACTCCACTTTCCAGGACGCGATCCGCCAGCCACAGTACATCTTCGTCGGCGACGTAGCGGGCCAGGATGCGTCTCAGAATGGCATGGTCAATGCTGGGGAAGAACTGTTTGACATCGCACTGGAGTACATAGCTGTATCGCCGGGCGAAGAAAGTACAGCAATCCAAAGCTCGATGGGTGCCCTTGCCCACGCGGTTGGCATAGCTGTCGTGAATGAAGCGGCGCTCGAAGATGGGCTCGATGACGTTGCAGAGGGCGTGGTGTACGACACGATCACGGAAAGGAGCGGCGGAGACGAGACGCCGTTTGGGCTCGTGGATGTAGAAGCTGTGGTATGGGCCGGGCTGATAGGTCTTGGTAGTCAGCTCTTGCTGGAGTTGGAGCAGGTTGACCTCCCAATCAAACTCGAAGGTGGCCGCCGGTTCCCGGCCTCGCTTGCCCTTGCGGGCCTTGCGGTAGGCTAGGTACAGGTTCTCGAAAGCCCAGACCTGGGGATAGAGGTTGCGATATGTCTTCATCAGTTCTATGTTTCTAGCAGAGCATAGGGTTTACAAACCACTACCCGCGACGGCGCTTCGCGCCGATACCCTCTGAGGGGGGCTTTGCCCCCCTCAGACTCCCCCCAGAAATCAGCAACCAGAAACCAGCATTTCAGAAACCAGAACTAGGGAGAGCCGGGGGAAACCACGACCCAAAACCCGAAGCTGAGGTACGAGTAGTCGGGGTAGTCCCAGTCGCGGAACGCACAGCGGGCGAAGTCCAGATCGTAGAACCACGACCCGCCACGCAACACACGGGAGTCTTTGGTCTTCTCATCATACCATGACCCAGTCCACTCCCAGACGTTGCCGGCCATGTCCCAGACGCCATGCGTGCTGGCTCCAGCGGGATACATGGCTACAGGTGTAGTACTACCCAGGTTGCTCTCACTGGTATTCGCCCGGGCCGGGTCGAAACTGCCCTCCCAGGGATACTCCCGGCTCCCCTGCCCCCGCGCAGCCAGTAACCACTCCTCTTCCGTAGGCAACCGCACGCGACAGTTCTCCAGTCGCAGCTCGCCGATCTCCTCGTTGGCATTGACCACCTGAATCTTGCATTCCGCTTCTCGCATCTGCTCTGTCAGCCAGTTGCAGTAGGCCTCCGCCTCATACCAGGTGACGCCCACCACCGGGTAGCTCTTTCGATTCCAGCGAGGGTCATCCCAGAAATCGGGCCGATCCGTCCTCTGCCACTCCCAACGCGGTTTTCCCTGGCGCCACTTCCAGCCCTCGTCGCTCCACCAACGTCGCTCCCCGTAGCCTCCCGCCTGGATGAAGCGTTCGTACTGAGCATTGGTGACGGGATAGCGGGCCATCCAGAAGGCAGGTTTGGTCGCCGGCACTGGCAGGAAGGCGTCCAGGTCTTTCGGCAGCGAGCGCAGCTCGTCCAATACCTCGCCAGCGTCGGCGCGGGTGCGGATGGGGACGCGAGGCGGGTCGTGAGGCACGTCATGCTCGTCGGTATCCCGCATGGTGTGGTAGAGCAGGCGCTCGACACGCTCTTCCAGACCTGGCCCCTTCTCGTCGCCGCGCACTGTGGGCAGGCCCACCTCAGCGAGAGCCCGGCCGGCCAGGCAGAGATGCTGCCAGCCGTCCGGAGTCTCTGGTAGAGCCAACGGGCATAGACGGTCTATGGCATCCACAGCGTTGTTGAGTCCGGCCTGGCCTACCGCCAGCAAGAAGACCTCCCGCCACAGGTCATAGTTCTGCCTGACCAATCCAGGCACTTCGCTGGTGAAGGAGCGGATGCGGTTGACCGCCAGGTGCCTGGCGGCCAGGAACTCCTGGAAACTGCGGTGGGGGGTCTGAAAGGTTCCCTCGCCAGCGGGGACGATGAGACCATTGCGCAACCGCAAGTATTCGTCTATGAACCGCTGCACCCGGCCCACCACCTCGTGACGGGGCAAACCCGTGCGCTCCAGGCAAACTGTCAGGTGCTTGCTCAGGATTTCCTCGGTGATGTTGGCCGGAGCATCAGCGGCCTGGCCGGGCTGGGCGTGAGCGTCGTAGACGGCGTGATCCAGGGCACTTTGCAGATGTTCTCGGCGTAGACCAGGGGCGCCCAGGCGTTGGATGAACTCGTCGGCGCTTTCGCGCCGGCCCGCCTGTTCGGCCCGCAGTCGTTCCCACTCCCACAACAGCAATTCAGCACATTCCATGTAGAGTTGCAAGCGGGTGGGAGGGAGTTCGCCACGCACGTCGTGTACGATGGCCATCTGGGTGAGGATGATGGGGCGCGGGGCAATGGCCCGCAGGTCTGGCCGGGTGCGGATGGCTGCCTTCAGTGATGTGGCCTTGTCCTGGCGCTGAACGGGGGTGATACGCTTCTGGTCACACAGTTCGCCAAACCAGAGGTCCACGAAGGTGTCTACCTGACTGGCATCAAAGTCGGCCAGAGTGGTGGCACGGAACCCCGGCAGAGACCAGGGGGCCACAGGGCGGCCGGCCTGGTCTAGCGGGTACTGGCGGAGGCGACAGGTGACGATAATGCGGGCACGGCTACAGCGGTGGTGGCTGAGATCAGCGATGGCCTCAGCCACCCGTTGGCGGCGATTGGGGTCGCTGACCTCGTCCAGCCCGTCCAGCACCAACAGGACATCGCCACGATCTAACAGTCCAAGGACGTGTGCAGGCAGGTTGGGGTGAAAGTTGCCGGCCCGCAAGGTCTTCTCCAGGTAGGCCAGAAGGTGTTCGGCCTGTCCGGTCAGGCCTTCGTCGGTGGGCAGACGAGCCACATCGGCGGCGAACTCCCGCAAGCGTAGACGCACCGGCAAGGGGGCACGATCAGACCAGGAGGCGTCAGGCGTGGTCAGCCACTTCAGCCAGCCACTGCCCGGCTGCCACCGCTCACCGGCCAGACAGAGGGCCAGATGCTCGGCAAAGGTGGACTTGCCCGAGCCAGGCTCACCCAGGAGAAGCAGGCACCGGTTGTCCAGAGTCAGCCGCAGAGCCGAGATTGGCTTCTGCTCTTCACGCCCAAAGGCTTCTGGGCGGGCTGCTTCCCTGGAGGCAGGAGGTCGCTCAGTGGTGTTGAGGGCGATGTAGACCTTCTCCAACCGCAGAGGCAGGCCGGCCTGGGAGCTCTCTCGGGGGTCACGGCCGCGCAGGGGCAGGTAGCGACAGTCGGCCTCCACCAGGAAGCGCAGGTATGGCTCCTCAACGCTGGCGCGTCCCGTTGGTGGGGGGAGATATGGCTGGAGGGCGGTCACCACCCGGGCTGCCAGGTCACCGGGGTCGGTGCAATGGGCCTCCACGCACCGATCCAGGACATCGGCCTTGAGCTTTTGCAGCTTTGCCTGAGCCTGGGAGTCCTTCTCTGCATGCCTGGCCATGGTACGCTGGGCATACTTCTCGTCAATCAGGAAGAGCAGGCGGTGCTTGCCCTGGGCGACAGCGCGGCGGTATTCAAACTCGGTCATGGAGAGGCCCCGCTGGGGGTCAAGGGAACCGTAGCGCAGGCCAAAGATGCCAACGTAGACGTTGGCCCAGTCCACAGCCTCCTGGCAGGTGTTGGCCGGGGAATCGTCTTTGGCCCCGAAGTATTCCATCCCCCGCCACTCCACTTCCAGACCCTGGTGCCGCAATCGCTCCAGGGCCTCAATTACCGCCCGACGATGTTCTTTCAAATCCACCCAGGTCGAAGAAAGAAACACTTTGCTCATAGGCATAGTTCCCCTTTCGCTCTCATTGCAACCCTGACCGCAACACCTGCCAGTAGGCTTTCGCCCTCGCCACTCGCAGCGAGCGCTTATGTCCCACCAGCCATTTGAGCGCTTCCACAATCAGTTGGTAGAGATAGGTGGTCAGGATGAATAATCGCAACACCTCCGCTTGCCACAGGCCATGATGCTTGCGGAAATAACGGATTTTGCTGCGCTGGAATTGGATGTGCTGGAAGGATTTCACCTGCTCGCTCGATTGTGCTCCGTGGTGGATCACTCTGGCCGTGGGCAGGTAGATCACCTTCCAACCTCGTTCCCGTGCTCGACGGCACCAATCCAGCTCCTCGGAGTACATGAAGAAGCCCTCGTCCAATAAACCCACCTCTTCGATGGCCTCGCGGCGCGTCAGCAAGCAAGCGCCGGTGACCCAGTCCACCTCTTGTATCTCACCGTCCGGGCGGTCAAGGATGTAGTAGTGCCGCAGGACAGCATTGTCGGGGAACCACTGGTGCAGGATAGTGCTTTCTAAGAAAGCAGTAGCCATGGTTGGAAAGCGGCGCCGCGAGGACTGGATGCTCCAATCAGGGTTCAGGAGCTGCGGTCCCAGCGCTCCCACTGGGGGGTGATTATCCATGTACTCGACCATCGTCGGCAGGGTGTCGCCCACGATCTCGGTGTCTGGGTTCAGCAGCAGGATGTATCGTCCTCGGCTGACGGCGATGCCCTGATTGTTGCCCACGGTGAAGCCTACGTTCTCGCTGTTAGCGAGGAGTCGCACCTGGGGAAACTCCTCTTCTATCATCGCCACACTACCATCCGAGGAAGCGTTATCAACCACGATGACCTCAATCTGGAAGTTGGAAGCCTGTCCTGAGGCCCGCCGAAGGATTGGAAGTTGGAAGTTGGACATGATGGAATGAAGGCAACGCCTCAGGAGCTCTTGTACGTTCCAGTTCACAATTACAATGGACAGATCGTTTCCAGCCTCCAACCTCCAACCTCCAATTGCTAAGACGGCGGCTCCTGGGCCGCCGCGTCATGGACATTTATCACAAGTGGGCACTTTCGGGCTATCCTCACTTTTGCCGTTCTATCACAAAGTCAGCTAAATCAAGCATGGCCTGGGAATACTCGTTGTGGGGCAGGACCGAGAGTGCATTGCGGCTTCTGGCGGCAAAACTCTCGGCATCGGCCATGGACGATTCGATGGCTCCTGACTCTTTGATCCTCTCCACTGCGGCCCGCACCTCAGCGTCTTCCTCATCTCGGCCGGTTAGCACTCTAGTTACTACCTCATCCTCTGGATGGGCTTCCAGGAAATGGATGGCGGGCAGCGTGATGATTCCCTGGCGCAGGTCGCTGCCGATGGGCTTGCCTAGATCACCCTCGTTACCTGCGAAATCGAGGACGTCATCCACGATTTGAAAGGCCATTCCCAAATTATAGCCATAATCGCGCAAAGCTTGCACTTCTGGCTCTGGGGCTCCGCTTAGAATGGCTCCTGTTTCTGTTGACGCGGCAAATAGGGAGGCAGTCTTGCTGTAAATGCGTTGGTAGTAGTAGTCCCTGGTCGTTTGTCCCTCATCACTGTCAAAGATCTGCCTCAACTCACCACCACAGATGGTCATCAGGGTTTGGGCGAAGATAGAGACCACACGCACGCTCTCTGTCTCGGCGGCAAAAGCCGCGGCCCGGGCGAAGAGGTAATCGCCAGTCAGCACCGTCGCTGCGCTGTTCCATAAGGCGTTCAGGGTAGGGTTGCCGCGGCGTAAGAAAGCGTTGTCTATTAGGTCATCGTGAATAAGGGTGGCTGTGTGCAGCGTCTCCACCGCTGCAGCCAGGGAGGTGACCTTCTCGGCATCAGCGGGATAGAATTTGCTCGCCAGTAAAACCAGGGCAGGGCGCAACCGCTTGCCTCCGCTACCCAGAAGATAATCCAGTGCTACTCTCAACTGCTGGTATTCAATGCTAGAGACTTCGCGCATCTTGCGCTCTACACGCTCCAGGTCCTCGCGGATGAGCTCGAAGATGGAGATGACCTTCAAGGCTTCTTCCTTTCGTTCAAAATTTCAATGCAAAGAGTGCTCGGGCATTGTCTGAGGTGACGCGTACCACCTCTTCGAGCGATAATCCTTTTATGCGGGCGACTTCCTGAGCCACCAACTTCACGTAAGCAGGCTCGTTGCGTTTTCCTCGATGGGGATGGGGTGTCAAGAAGGGACAGTCAGTCTCTATCAGGAGCTTTTCTAAGGGTAGTTGGCGGACCAGCTCGCGCAAGCGGCGGGCATTTTGAAAGGTCACGGGACCGGCGATGGAGATATAGAAGCCCCGTTCAATGGCCTCTTGGGCCATAGCCAGATCGCCTGAGAAGCAGTGTAGAACACCTACTGGCTGATGGCTGATGGCCGATGGCTGATGGGTGTCCTCGACCCAGTGGCGCAGAGTAGCCATAATCTCCTGGTGGGCTTCGCGATCATGGATGATGACCGGCTTCCCTACTTCGCTCGCCAAGGCCAACTGCTGCTCAAAGGCTTGATGCTGTTTATCTCGCGGCGAGAGATCGCGATAGAAGTCCAACCCGATCTCGCCGATGGCGATGACCTTGGGATGACTGGCCAAAGCCCTCAGCTCCTCCAGCATCTCCCCCGTCACGGTCTTGGCGTCGTGAGGGTGCACTCCCGCCGCTGCGTAGATTTGAGGGTGCGCCTCGGCCAGGGCCACCGCCGCCTGGCTCGAAGCCAGGTCGGCCCCAACGTTAACCATAGCCCCTACCCCGGCGGTCGCTGCTCGCTCAATGACATGCTCTCGATCGCCGTCGAACTCTGGGAAGTCGAGATGAGTGTGGGTGTCGGTAAGAAACATGATCTATGCCCCTCGGGCAATCTCCGCCAGTTTTCCTCTCACGAAGTCGAGGAAATCCCGCAATGCTTCCTCAGGGGAATCGCTGATGAAGCTGCTTTCCACGTTGTCTTCTCGACCATTGTGAAAGTGCTTGGGGAAGGTTGGGACATAACGCCATCGAGCGTGAGGTGCGTTGTCATGGCGGTAGAGCGAGCCATTGATAAAGCGCCGCTCCCAGTGAAACGAATAATCGCCTTTCAAAGAGTACCACACATCAACAAAGCTGCCATCGAGAAGGTAGACCCGCAGTTTCCTCATTCGCCCTGCAGGCGAGAGGATAGACTCTACCATCTCGACGACGTCTCGGTATTCAGAAAGGGCTATCGCATCAAAGGTTGTCCAGGGAATGACTGTCATCTTGAGGGTACCTCGGTCTAAAGGGAACGGAGATGATCTTCTAAACGGGCTAGTTCATCCTCTAAATTGGTAAGCTCGATGTAATCTTCCCAAGTCGGATGTTCGGGGACTTCTCCTTCCTCAATTCTCCCCTTGAGTTCTTCGGGCGAATTCACTCCGTGACGGGAGAGCATCTCGAACCGCTCGGCCATCAACGCGCGTTTCCGCTCTCGCAGGTAAGAAGTGAAGCTTTCCCTCAGAAGGGTATCCTCGGGTATTCCTAACCTTTCAGAAGCTTCTCTCAAAACAGTTATCGTTTCCATAACCAACCTCCCAATCCCACCCTATATGGCCAAGGTGCTTCTCAACCAGCAGACATCTCGAAGGATAAGATCTTCCTCATTCATCACATAAGTGACGAGGGAAATCTTATGGGGATGCTCTCTTCTGACACGCGCCAGGATTCGCAACCCTTCCTCCCCGTTTTCGAATGGATAGATTTCGTCACCAACGACGATGACGTGTTTACCTCGAAATTCTTCTTCCCTCGCCGCTAGCGCCTTGTGCTCTCGGCTGAAGTCAATAACGTCCACTCGGTTCCATCCGTTTATCCGCTATCAATCCGTTGCCAGCCCTGCCAGCCCCATCCCCTCCTCCAAAAGCGCCCCCACCTTGTCCTCATGGGTGGTCTCGCAGTAGATGCGGATCAGGCCAGGCTCGGTGCCGGAGAAGCGAATCAAAAGCCAGCCACCGTCCTCCAAGCTGTATTTGTACCCATCAGTAATGTCGAGGCCGGTCACTTGGAGGCCTGCCAGTAGCTTTGGCCTGGCCTCCTTGACCCGCCGCCGCACGGCCTCCCCCTCCTCAGGGGAGAAGTAGCGATCAATGCGGTCGTAAAAATAGCGAGCGCCAACGACCTCGTACAGGTATTCTAAAAGCTGAGATGGGCTCTTGCCCGTTTGCACCATGAAATCGAGGAAGAATAGAGGAGCCAATATCCCATCCCGCTCGGGGATGTTTCCTCGGAAGGCGTATCCTCCGCTCTCCTCCCCGCCGATGATGGCGTCCACCTCCAGCATCTTGGGGGCCACGAACTTGAAGCCCACCCCGGTGTGGTAGACGGGGACGCCGTAGATCTCCCCCAGCTTATCGAGCATCGAGGTGGTGGAGAGAGTCTTGACAATGGGGCCCCGCCAGCCCCGCACCTGTAGAAGGTACAGCGACAGCAGGCCGTAGACCTGGAGCTGGTTGAGAAAGCCTCCCTTCTCGTCCACGAGACCTATGCGGTCGGCGTCGCCGTCGTTGATGATGCCCACATCGGCGCCGAGCTCCCTAACCTTCTCCTGGCAGGCTTCGATGTTGGGTGGGATGGGCTCAGGACGGATCATGCCGGGGAAGAGGGGATTGCGCTCCTGGCGGATGCTGACGATGTGCGTCTCGCCGCCGCCCAAAATGCGCTCGAACCACCCGGCGCCGTTTCCCCACATGGCGTCGTGGACGACTAACAGCCCTGCTCGTCTTATGGGCTCTACGTCAATCAGATCCTTGAGGTGCTCGATGTAGGCTGGCACCGGGTCAAAGCGTTCCACCAGGCCCTTAGCCTCGGCCTCGTCCAGAGGCAAGCATTTCACCTCCTCAATGGGGGGGATGAGGGCTTCGATCTCCTTGAGATCGTGGGGATCAATCGCGGCCCCGTAACGATCGCGCACCTTGAAGCCGTTGTCTGAGGGCGGGTTGTGGCTGGCAGTGATGTTAACCGCTCCCCCGGCCTCCAGCGCCACTACGCTGTAACTGATGACGGGGGTAGGCGTGGCTCCCTGGGTGAGGTGGACATGGATGTCGTGAGCGGCCATCACCTCGGCCACGGCTTCGGCGAAGTGCTCTGAGACGAAGCGGCGGTCGTAGCCCACCACCACGCCACCCTCAGCCATACCTTTATCGAGCAAATAGCGGGCGAAGCCCTGGGCGCAGCGCCGCACGTTGTCGAAAGTGTAATCCTCGGCTATCTTACCCCGCCACCCGTCGGTGCCGAACGTGATCTTCATAATTATCCTCTCAGGTTGTTTTCCCTCTTCAGCGCTTCCAGATCAGCATCCACCATCATCTTGATCAGTTCCTCAAAGGTGACGGTGGGCTCCCAGCCCAGCCTGGTACGAGCCTTGGTGGCATCAGCCACCAGAAAGTCCACGTCGGCCGGGCGGAAGAGCTTGGGGTCCACTACTACGTGATCCCGCCAATCCAGGCCGAGGTAGTCAAAGGCCTGTTCACAAAGCTCTCGTACCGAGCGGGTCTCCTCTGTACCTACCACATAGTCATCTGGCTCGTCCTGCTGGAGCATTAGCCACATGGCCTTGACGTAGTCGCCAGCATAACCCCAGTCTCGTTGGGCGTCCAGGTTGCCCATCCGGAGTTCATTGTCCAGGCCCAGTTTGATGCGGGTCACACCGTAGGTCACTTTATGAGTGGAGAACTCCAGGCCTCGCCTTGGACTCTCGTGGTTGAAAAGGATGCCTGAGCAGGCGAACAGGCCGTAGCTCTCCCGGTAATTGATGGTTATCCAGTGGCCATAGACCTTGGCTACCCCATAGGGGCTGCGGGGATAGAAGGGGGTGTCCTCGTTCTGGGGCGTCTCTCGTACCTTGCCGAACATTTCGCTACTCGACGCCTGATAGAACCTGATGGTCGGATCCACGGTGCGAATGGCATCCAGTACGCGAGTGACCCCCAGAGCCGTCACTTCGCCGGTCAGTACAGGCTGGCTCCAGGAGGTGGGGACAAAAGATTGAGCTGCCAGGTTGTAGACCTCATCGGGTCGGTGCTCTCGCAAGATGTCAATGATGGAAACCTGATCCATCAGATCGCCGGGGACCAGAGTGATCTGGTCTTGGATGTGCTTTATGCGCTCAAAGTTCACCGTGCTGGTGCGGCGCACCATGCCGATAACCTCATAGCCCTTTTCCAGTAGAAACTCGGCCAGATAGGAGCCGTCCTGGCCGGTGATGCCGGTGATCAGTGCTTTCTTTGCCATCTACCTCTCCTTATATGGCTGATGGCTGATAGCCCATCTGCCATCTGCCATCTGCTATCTGCTATCTGCCATCTGCTATCTGCTATCTGCCATTTGCCAGACGGGTTCTTTCCCGCCAATAGTCCAACACGTCCTGCAGACTTTGCTCGAAGGAAATCTTCGGTCGCCAGCCAGTCCGCTCCCGAATCCTGGTACAGTCGCTGACTATCACCGGGACCTCGGTGGGCCGGAAGCGTTCCGAATCCTGCTCGACGGTGATGGGGACTTTGCTCATGGCTATCAATGTCTCCAGTATTTCCCTGACTGATCGAGCCTGCTCTGAGCCCAGATTGTAGACCTCCCCTGGTTCCCCCTGGGTGATGAGCTGGTGGTATCCCCGCACCACGTCCCGAACATCGCTGAAATCGCGCTGGGGTTCCAGGTTGCCGACCCGGATGACAGGCTCTCGCAAACCCGCTTCCGCTTCGGCTATCTGGCTGGCAAAGTCCGGAGCTACGAAGCCCAGGCTCTGGCGGGGACCAATGTGGTTGAAGGGCCGTACTCGCACGGTGAACAACTTGTGGCTCAAGTGATACTGCAGCCCCAGCATGTCTTGGGCTACTTTGCTCACCGCGTAGGGGCTGGTGGGGCGCAAGGGGTTGGTCTCTTTGATGGGCAACTCGTCGGGCCGCACCAGCCCATACTCCTCGCTGGAGCCAACCACCAGTACCCTGGCCATCGAGCCCAGCCTGGCGACGGCTTCCAGGATATTGAGCTGGAGACGGATGTTATTGGCCAGGGTCCCCCAGGGGTCGCGCCGCGAGAGGGAGACAAGGGGCTGAGCAGCTAGATGAAAGATGTAATCTGGCTTCGCTTGCTCTACGATGGAGATCACTGTCTCCAGCTCTGAAAGCTCCGCCGGGTAGAGTTCCAGCCTGTCTCGCAGATGCTCGATATTGTCCTCAGGGCCGTAGACCGTACCAGCCACCTGCCAGCCGGTGTGCTCGAGAAGATGCTCGGCCAGGTGGCTACCGACGAAGCCGGAGATGCCCGTGATCAGCGCTCGCGCCATTCCCCCGTTCCTCCTCTGCGACACGGCCTAAATGATACCCCATTTCTCTCAAAAAGGCAAGCCCCCATCCCTTGGCGTAAGAGATGGGGGCTATCAATTGTAGCTGTACTTGGCCTGAATCACGGTTTCAGCTACCAAGGCGAGGTGAAATGGTACAGTTTCGAATAAGCTTTACCGCTTGGTGTACTGCGGCGCCTTACGGGCGCGCTTGAGTCCGGGCTTTTTCCTTTCCTTCATGCGTGCATCCCGGGTCAGGAGGCCGCCCTTGCGCAAAACGGGTCGCAATTTGGGATCGGCCGCCAACAAGGCCCGAGCGAGACCATGACGTACAGCTCCCACTTGGCCAGATACGCCTCCACCCTGAACCTTGACTGAGACGTTGAATTTGCCCACGGTGCCCGTGACCTTTAGCGGTTCTATTAGAACCAGCGCATCACCCTCCCGCGGGAAGTACTCCTCCACTGGCCTGTCGTTGATGATGATGTTACCCTCGCCGGGATAGAGCCGCACACGAGCCGTCGCCGCCTTCCGTCGCCCTACTCCCTCATAATAAACAGTTTCCATTAACCTCTCCTCTCGATGAAGACTCGCCTTAAAACTCCAACGGCTTAGGCTGTTGAGCTTGATGGGGATGGGAATCACCTGCATACACTTTGAGCTTCTTGAACATTTTTCGACCCAGCCGGTTCTTGGGCAGCATCCCTCGCACGGCAGCCTCCAGCACCCGCTCCGGGTGTTTCTGCAGTTGATCCCTCAAGTTGATGCTTTTGAGCCCGCCAGGATAACCCGAATGGCGATAATAGATCTTTTGGTCCAGCTTCTGCCCGGTGACCCGCACTTTGTCGGCGTTGACCACAATGACGTAGTCACCACAATCAAGGTGGGGAGTGTAAATGGGCTTGTGCTTGCCCCGCAGGACGTTGGCGATACCCGAAGCCAGACGCCCTAACGTCTTGCCCTCAGCATCCACCAAGAACCACTCTCGTTCTATGTCCTCTACTCTGGCTGTATATGTTTTCACCTACCAGTCCTCCGTCAATAGTTTACCTTCATCAAACACAACCCATGAGCCGGAACGGTTTGGCCAGCCTCATCTCGATCAACAGCCTGGAGAATCCTTTCAAACCCCTCCGGAGATAGCTCTCCTGTTCCCACCAACAGCAACGTGCTCACCAGTCTCCTTACCATCCGATAAAGAAAAGCGTTTGCTATTATGTCGAGGTAAACGAATGACATCTCTCGAGTGCATTGGGCCCAGTACACCTCGCGCACCGTGTTATCGCCCTGAGGCGCTTGTCCAAACGAAGCGAAATCATGGATGCCAACCAGGACGCCCGCCGCCTCGTTCATCGCTACTACGTCGAGAGGCTGAGGGAAATGATAGGCGAAACGTCGGGCCAAAGGCGAACGCAAGGGTTGGTTGAAGATAGTGTAGCGATACTCCCGGCTTACGGCATCGAAGCGGGGGTGGAAACCCTCGGCCACAGGCCTCAGCTCATGCACCGCGATGTCTTCGGCCAAGACGGCATTAAGTGCTCGTTGAAGCTCCTCAATGGGATGTCGCCAGGCCGTACTAAAGGCAATCACTTGCCCCCTGGCATGAACGCCGGCGTCCGTCCGGCCCGCCCCAATGATCCTGATCTCCTCCTGAGTAACCGCTGCCAGCGCCCTCTCTATCTCCCCCTGAACCGTCGGGCCCTGGGCTTGTATCTGGAAGCCGAAGTAATCGGTGCCATCGTATTCGACGACGGCCAAAAGTTGTTGGGTGCTGGCCTCCGATTTCGGATTTCCAACTTCCACCCCTTCGGCTAGTCTCAGGGCAGGCCTCCGACCTCCAACTTCCAGCCTCAAGCTACTCCACCAACTCTAAAAGGACTATGGGCGCCCTATCGCCCTGACGTCGTCCCAGTTTGTATATGCGAGTGTAGCCGCCGGCTCGCCCTTCATAGCGAGGAGCTAACTCATCGAAAAGCTTCCGGACGATGATCGGATCGTTCAACCTGGCGGCGGCCAGCCGACGGGCGTGGAGATCGCCACGCTTACCCAAAGTGATCAGCTTCTCTGCCTTCCCCTGAATAGTCTTGGCCTTGGCCTCCGTTGTCTTTATCCGCTCACGGCGAAACAATTCAGTTATCAAGTTTCTATATAGAGCTCCGCGCTGGCCGCTGGAGCGACCTAGCTTGCGGCCCGCTTTCCGATGTCTCATGAAGTAGTCACTCCCTTAGATTCTTTTTCGGTCAACAGCAAGCCCCTCTCCCTTAGCTTTTCCCGCAATTCTCTCAAAGACTTGGGACCGAAATTCCGGATACTCAACATCTCTTCGTCGCCCTTTTCCAGCTTCTCGAGCACCTCTCCCACATTTGTTATCCCAGTCCGCTTGAGGCAGTTGTAGACCCGCACATTGAGGTCTAAATCCTCGATCAACATCTCGTAAACATGGACGGGTATATGTTCTTCCTCAACCTCTTCCTCTGGAGCCTCTTCCTCTACACCAGCTACCAACGATAGATGTTTCACCAAGATCTGCGCAGCCTCTTTCAAAGCATCGAGGGGCTGAATGGTACCGTCGGTCCATATCTCCATGATCAACCGATCGAAGTTGGTCGTCTGACCGACGCGGGCTCGCTCCACCTCGCAACCGACTTTGCGAACGGGGCTGAAGATAGCATCAACCGGGATCTCTCCGATGGGCAACTTGCTCCGCTCCTCAGCGGGCGAGTAACCCTTACCTGTCTGGACCGTTATCTCCAGTTCCAACTCGGCCTCATCGGAGTCTACGGTGAACAAGTACAAATCGGGATTGATGATTTCCACATCACTGGGACATTCCAGATCACCGGCCGTCACCACGCCTTCGCCCTGTACCTCCAACCGCAAGTGGGCCGGATCAGAATCTTCGGAGTGCATCTTCAGCCGCACTTGCTTTAGATTGAGAATCAACTGAGTCATGTCTTCCTTGACATGAGGTATGGTTGAGAACTCATGGTACACATCACTGACCCTGATGGATGTGATCGCCACTCCGGTCAGGGACGAGAGGAGAACACGTCGCAAAGCATTGCCAATGGTTATGCCATAGCCACTTTCCATAGGGCCGATGACAAAGCGCGCATAACCTCTCGAGCTAATCTCGCACACGACCTTGGGCAAAACACTGCTCATCAAAGGACTGCCTTCCTGACTTGTCATTAGCCTAACCCCCTCCCTCTAGGAGGATAAAGCTAGCGCCAAGAACCACTCTAACGGCTGTAATACTCGACAATCAACTGCTCGCTCAAAGGCAAGTCTAGGTCTTCTCGCGCGGGAAGATTCAAGATACGCCCCGACATACTGAGAGTGTCCAGGCTCATCCAATCCGGTACAACCTTGCGCTCTAGCTCCCTTGCCCGGTCCTTGAAATAGGTCAACTTCTTGCTCCGCTCGCGCACTGATATCACGTCTCCCGGCTCCACCAGCATCGAAGGGACGTCGGCCCTCCGCCCATTGCGGTTGAAGTGACCATGGCATACCAATTGGCGAGCCTGGGATCGCGAATCGGCAAACCCAAGCCGATAGACGACGTTATCCAGCCTGCTTTCTAGAATGATCAGCAGGTTTTCGCCGGTTAGTCCTTTGCGCCTCTCGGCTTCTTTGAAGTATCGTCGGAACTGCTTCTCCAAGATGCCATAGATACGGCGTGCCTTTTGCTTTTCTCGAAGCTGCCGGGCATATTCCGATGGTCGTCTGCGGCGGAACTGGGACTCACGGCCATGCATGCCAGGAGCATAGGAACGCCGATCAAGAGCACATTTGGCGGTTAAACACCGTTCGCCTTTCAGGAACAGCTTCTCCCCTTCCCGCCGACACTGTTTGCAAGCCGGGCCGGTATATCTGGCCATTTCACCTCCTCGTTCTACATCCTTCGCCTCTTGGGTGGGCGACAGCCATTGTGGGGAATGGGGGTTACATCGGTGATGGATCTCACCTTGAGGCCCGCCGTTTGCAAAGCACGAATGGCCGCCTCTCGGCCAGGCCCAGGCCCCTTAACGAGAATGTCTATCTCCCTCATGCCATTATCCATGGCCTGTCTGGCCGTCTGCTGAGCGGCCAAGCGCGCCGCATAGGGGGTACTCTTGCGCGATCCCTTGAAGCCCGCGGTGCCTGCGCTCCCCCAAGCGAGGGCATTCCCTTGCTGGTCAGTCATGGTGATGATCGTGTTGTTGAACGTGGCATGAATGTGAGCCTGTCCATAAGGAACCGCCTTGCGCGCGCGGTGAGTTGTTCTTCTGCCCTTTCGTTGCGCCATCCTTCTTCCCCTATCCCTTCTTCATTCCGCGTCTGCGGCCGCGGCCGGGCACCGTCCTGCGTGGGCCCCGCTTGGTGCGGGCATTGGTCTTGGTTCGCTGACCACGCACGGGCAAGTTCTGACGGTGGCGAAGCCCACGGTAGCAACCGATTTCCATCAAGCGCTTGATGTTCTGGCTGATCTCACGACGTAAATCACCCTCAACTTTGTAATCAGACGTAATCACCTCGCGCAATCGGCTAATCTCGGTCTCGGCCAAGTCCTTGACCCGGGTGTCGGGACTAACGCCCGCCTTGGCCAGAATCTCCTGGCTGGCCGAGCGACCGATGCCGTAGATGTAAGTCAAGCCGGCCTCCACCCGCTTGTTCCGAGGCAAATCCACTCCGGCAATTCGTGCCATCTTTTACCTCCCTCTACACTATCCTTGCCGCTGCTTGTGCTTAGGATTCTCGCAGATCACGCGAACTACGCCCCTGCGTTTGACGATTTTGCACCTAGAACAGCGCCGTTTAACCGATGCTGAAACTCTCACCGTTAAAACCTCCAATCTAGACCTATAAGCGAGTCAGTATCTCAGGCTCACCTTCGGTGACGGCTATGGTGTGCTCAAAGTGAGCCGAGAGCTTCCTATCTTTGGTAACCACCGTCCAATTATCGGCCAGGACTTGCGTGCGCCAATCCCCCTCGCTGACCATGGGTTCCAGCGCGAAAGTCATGCCCGGCTTCAACAGAACGCCCCGTTTAGGCTGGCCGTAATTGGGTATTTGCGGGTCCTCATGCATCTGAAGGCCGATACCGTGGCCAGTGTACTCCCGCACTACCGAATAGCCCCTGCTCTCGGCATAATTCTGAATGGCCCACGATATGTCACCAGTGCGTTTCCCGGCCCGTGACTGTGCAATGCCCGCCGCCAGGGCTCCAACCACCACCGTTAACAGTTTCCTTGACGCCTCGGTGATCTCCCCCACCCCCACAGTCACGGCCGCATCGCCGTGATACCCCTGATAAATGGCCCCCACGTCGAAGCTGACGATATCGCCCTCCTTTAGATACCGCTTCTTGTTGGGGATGCCATGCACCACCTCTTCGTTGATCGAGACACACAAAGAGGCCGGGAAGCCACGATAGCCTTTGAAGGAAGGAGTTGCCTTGTGCTTGATAATGATCTGACAGGCCAACTCGTCTAGCTCGGCGGTGTTGATGCCAGGCCTGACCTCCTGCTGCAAGACAGCCAGCACCTCGGCCACGATGCGACCGGCCTGGCGCATGCGTGCCAGCTCCGAGGGCGATTTCAGGATTATCATAGAACATTACTTGATGAAGCCCTCGTAGTGGCGCATCAAAAGCTGAGCCTCCATTTGCTTCATGGTATCCAACACCACGCCAACCACGATGAGCAAGCCAGCACTGGTGATGAGCATCATCCCAGGGTTCTGCACGACCCCGAGCACGCCAACTATCCAGGGCAGAACGGCTACCATGCCCAAGAAGATAGCCCCCACCAAGGTAATGCGCCGCATAACTCCGTTTAAGTAATCGGCGGTACGCTTGCCAGGGCGGATGCCGGGGATGAACCCCCCCTGACGCTGCAGGTTCTCAGGAAGGTTCTGCTGCTGGAAGACTACATCGGTGTAGAAATAGGTGAAGCCAATGACCATCAGGAAGTACATGATGTAGTAGAAATGGCTCCGGCCGTTGAAAATCTGGTATATGGCGTTGGCTATATTGGCCACCGTTTGATTTTGCACCGAGACGAAGTAGGAAGCAATGACCCCAGGGAACATCAAAAAGGACTGGGCAAAAATGAGCGGGATCATGCCCGCCGCATTGACCCGCAAAGGAATGTGGGTGCTCTGACCGCCGGCAATGCGCAATCGGCTGCCCCGCATGGCCAGCACCCGCTTGCCGTACTGAACCGGGATGCGTCGTTGTCCCTCCTGCACAATGACGATAACCGCCACTGTAATAGCCATGATAATAACAAAGGCTATCAACCCTCGCACGTCACCTACCAGTAAGGCACCCACCCGTTGTGGTATATCAGACACAATGCCGCCAAAAATGATGATAGAAAGGCCGTTGCCTATGCCCTGCTCTGTGATCAGCTCCCCTAGCCAGATGGCAAACATCGTACCTGCCGTCAGGGTTAAGACAGTAGCGATGGTAGGCAAGAGTGTCGCCCCAGAAAGGCCGAAGTTGGTGATGACGCCTCGGCTCTGCAACAACTGGGCCTGGCCATAGGCCGACAGGGCAGATAAGGGGATGGCCAAGTAATAGGTGTATTGCTCCATCTTGTTGCGCCCAGCCTCACCCTCTTTGAATATCTCCTCCAATCTGGGGATGAGGGGCATCAAGAGCTGCATAACAATGGAAGCCGTGATGTAAGGGTAGACCCCCATAGCCATAACCGAAAAGTCGGACATGGCGCCGCCAGAGAACATATCCAGCAGACCCAGGAGTTGGTTGGCTTCAAAGACCTGGCGCAGAGCCACCGGATCCACATTGGGTACAGGAATGTGGGCAGCCAAGCGGTAAACAACCAAGATGAGAAAAGTGATCAAGATCCTGCGCCTCAGGTCAGGCAGCTTGAAAGCATTACGGGCAGCTTGTATCATTTAGTCCTCCTCGCGACATCACTTCCACCGTGCCGCCGGCATCCAGGATCTTCTCCTGGGCGCTGGCCGAGAAGCGATGGGCCTTGACGGTAAGAGGCCGATCCAGCTCACCGCGCCCCAGAATAGCCACTGGCTCGCAGGGCGACTTGATGATGCCTGCCTCAGCCAAAGTAACTGGGCTAACCTCTTCCCCCGCAGCGAAAACATCCAACCGATCGAGGTTGACCGGAGTGTAGTGTACCTTGAAGATGTTGGTGAAGCCCCGCTTGTGGGGTAGGCGCCGTACTAGAGGCAACTGGCCGCCCTCGAAGTAGGGACGCACACCCCCACCAGAGCGGGCATTCTGCCCCTTGGTACCCCGGCCAGCGGTTTTGCCCTGCCCAGCAGCAATCCCGCGCCCCTTTCGTTTCCTCTTCTTCTTGGCCCCCTCAGCGGGCCGTAATTCGTGTAACGTCATCATGGCCCCCAACGTTGGTAAATTGGTAGATTAGGTCATTGGTCTGTAGCTAGCTTCCAGCAACGAATTCTTCAATCTCGACCAAGTGTCTCACCCTGTTAACCATCCCCCTGGTCACCGGGTCGTCTTTCCACTCCACCGTGTCACCCAGCCGCCTGAGACCTAGGGACTTAATGGTCACCTTCTGCCGCTTGGAATAGCCAATACTGCTCTTCACCCACTTGATGCGCAACTTAGCTTCTTTCTGTTTCTTTCGGCCTTCGATTTTCTTCTCGGTCTGCTTGTTAGCCACTAATCCGCTCCTTCGCCCAAAAGGGAGTCAAGTCTGCTACAGGCTTGCCCCGGAGTCTGGCCTCTTCTGCGACATCTTTTAATTGCGCAAGCCCCTTCATGGTAGCCCTGACCACGTTGAGAATGTTAGAGCTGCCCATAGACTTGGTCAATATGTCGCGGATACCCGCTGCCTCCACCACGGCCCGCACTCCACTGCCAGCGATGACCCCCGTGCCCGGCGATGCTGGCTTCAAAAGGACTTTGGCCGCGCCGAACTGAGCTATCACCTCATGAGGGATCGTCGTGCCAACCAAATTAATCTTCCTCATGTTCTTCTTGGCTTGCTCTGCTCCCTTGCGGATCGCATCGGGCACATTGCGCGCCTTGCCTACCCCGACACCCACATTGCCCTGGTTATCGCCCACCACAACAACGATGCGAAAGGCAAAACGCCGCCCGCCCTTGATCACCTTGGCTGTGCGTGCGATATGCACCACCCGCTCATCTAGCTCTTCCCTCTCCTCGAAAACTTCCCTCGCCATCCATCCTCCTTCTAAAACTCCAGTCCGGCCTCGCGCGAACCCTCGGCTAGGGCCTTCACCCGCCCATGATACTTATAGCCGTCTCTATCGAAGACCACTCGCTTCACGCCCTGCGCCAGGGCTCGCTCAGCTAAAAGCCCTCCCACCAGCTTGGCTTGCTCGGCCTTGGTAAGGCCAGTCAGTTTTCCGCGCAGCTCAGGGTCAAGGGTGGAAGCAGTCACCAAGGTGTGTCCCTTGTCATCGTCAATCACTTGGGCATAGATGTGCTTCAGGCTTCTGAAAACATTCAAACGGGGGCGCTCAGCGGTCCCCACTGCTTTCTTCCGCACCCGCCGGTGCCGCCGCTGGCGCGCCAATTCAGCTCGCTCACTCATCGTCACTTCGTCCCTTCCAAGAATTCTACTTTGCTCCTACCTTGCCCGCTTTGCCAGCTTTTTGGCGCACGTGCTCGCCCACATAGCGGATGCCCTTGCCTTTGTAGGGTTCAGGGAGGCGAACTCGCCTGACCCTAGCCGCTATCTCGCCGACCAACTCTTTGTCAATCCCCTCGACGGCGATGTTCTTGCCGCGCCCCTCAATGTCAAAGGTTATACCCGAAGGCGGCGCCATCTCTACCGGATGTGAAAAGCCCACGTACAAGACAAGGCTATTGCCTCGCATCTCAGCACGATAACCAATTCCTTGGATCTCCAGGTCCTTGCGATACCCCTTGGTCACCCCGATCACCATATTAGCCAGCAATGCTCGCGTCAACCCATGCAGAGCCCGATGCTGCCGGTTGTCCGTAGGGCGAGTCACCACGATTTGACCGTCTTGGATGGCTATCTTCATGTCTGGACTGAAGGAGCGGCGCAATTCGCCTTTGGGCCCCTTCACTGTTACGTGACTGTCTTTTATATCCACCTGCACACCTTTGGGCACGGTAATCGGCATACGACCTATGCGTGACACTGAAATACCTCCCTTGAGGTGCAACGCACTTTTCGAAGTGCACTGCACCTGGCTACTAGAAACTACCAAACGTAGCACAACAGTTCGCCACCGATACCGAGACGGCGAGCTTCCTTGCCCGTCATAAGCCCCCTGGATGTGGACAGGACAGCGATGCCCATGCCACTGAGCACCCAAGGGATGTCCTTCTTGCCGGTATAGACCCGACGCCCCGGTTTGCTGACCCGCTGCAGGCCTGTGATCGCACACCGCCTGTCTTTTCTATCTCCGGCGAATTTCAACCAAATCCTGATCATCGGCTGAGGACGATCCTTGGTGACATCGTAGTTCTCGATGAAGCCTTCCTCTTTCAAGATTCTGACAATAGCTAACTTTATTTTTGAGCCGGGAACAACCACATAGCTATGGCCAGCCATGATGGCATTCCTGATACGGGTCAATATGTCGGCAATGGGATCAGTCATGGTCATTACTGGGACTCCTACTCCTGATTTCACCAACTAGCTTTGACTACGCCTGGGATCTTGCCTTCCAGAGCAAGCTGGCGGAAACAGATACGGCAGAGCTTAAAACGACGGATATAACCCCGGGGACGGCCACACCGTTGACAGCGATTGCGCACCCGTACTTTGTACTTTCTACGCTCCTCCCGTATCATCATGCACTTCTTAGCCACAGTCCCTCCTAATTGGCAAAGTCTCGCAGGTGCAGTGCACTTCGAAAAGTGCGTTGCACCTTAAGCTGGCTCATCTTTTTGCAAAGGGCACCCCTAAAAGCTCCAACAAGCGCAGCCCCTCTTCATCGGTCTTGGCTGTGGTGACGATGCTGATCTCCATGCCCCGCACTTTGTCAATGGAATCGTAATCGATCTCCGGCCACACAAGCTGCTCCGGAAGGCCCAAGGTATAGTTGCCTCGGCCATCGAAGGCGTCGAGAGAGACGCCACGGAAGTCACGTCGGCGAGGAAGGGCAACATTACATAGCCGATCTAAGAAATCGTACATCCGGTTCCCCCGCAGGGTAACCTTAACACCGATAGCCATACCCTCGCGCAGTTTGAAGCCGGCAATAGACTTCTTGGCCCTGGTCACGATGGGCCGCTGGCCGGTGATGGTGGCGATGTCCTGGACAGCGTGATCCAGAGCTTTGGCATCCTGCAGAGCCTCGCCTACGCCCACGTTCACTACGATCTTCTGCAGGCGCGGCACCTCCATCACGTTGCGATAGCCAAACTCCTTTATTAAAGCAGGAATAATTTCCTCACGATAACTATCTCTTAGCCTTGGCACAATAAACTCCCTAAAGAACTAATCTAGGATCGCGTCACATTTCTTGCAAACACGCACCTTGCCGCCATCCTCTAGAAACTGGAAAGCCACCCTGATTCGCTGGTCACACTGGGGACAGACCAGCATGACATTGCATAGATGAATCGGAGCCTCGAACTCGATAATGCCCGCTTGGGCCTGCATGCGGCCTCCGGTTGGCATGGGCCGTTGGTGCTTCTTGACCAGATTGATGCCCGAAACAACCACCCAACCATGCTTTTTCTCTTTATTCTTCTTACCTTTCTTGACTTCCTCGGCCTTCTCAGGTAAGATTCGGTGAACAGTCCCCCTCTTCCCACGGTCCTCGCCGCGAATGACCTCCACCTTGTCACCCTTTCTTATCTCTCTCATCACCGATCTCCTAGTTATAACACCTCTGGGGCCAGGGAGACAATCTTCATGAATCCTTTATCGCGGAGCTCCCTACCGACGGGACCGAAGATACGTGTCCCCTTGGGGTTCTGATGATCATCCAAGATCACGGCCGCGTTTTCGTCAAATCGGATATAAGAACCATCGGGGCGGCCGTACTCCTTGGCTATGCGAACGATGACCGCCCGCACCACCTCCCCCTTCTTGACCGAGCTTGTGGGGGTAGCCTGCTTCACCGAGGCAACGATAACATCGCCTACCCCCCCATAGCGACGCGCTGAGCCACCCAATACCCTGATACATTGGATCTCCCTGGCGCCGGTATTGTCGGCTACCCTCAGTCTTGACTCCTGCTGAATCATCCCCCATTCTCCCCAATTAGGATGCCGGTTACTGGTTGTCGAAATCCTCGACCAGCTCCCAGTCCTCCGCTCCCATTATTTCCTCAACGACCCAACGCTTCCTGCGGCTCAAGGGTCTCGACTCGACGATACGCACCAAGTCGCCGATGCGACATGCATTCTCCTCATCGTGAGCCATATGCTTCTCAGTTCTCTTCACCACCTTGCGGTAGAAACGATGGCGCTGCAGCCTCTCTACTTCCACCACGACAGTCTTGTCCATCTTATCACTGGTCACGCGACCAATCAACCTCTTACGCCCCGCCGTCATAGCTAATCCTCTCCCTCCCACAGTTGGGCCAGCTCCTTTTCGCGCAAGATGGTCTTCAAGCGAGCGATATCCCTCTTCACCTGGGTAAGCCGGTTGGTGTCCTTTATTTGCCTGGCTGACCATTGGAACCGCAGGTTAAAAAACTCCTCCTGAGCTCCTTCCAGCTTACGCTGGATCTCCTCCGCAGCCATAGCTCGGATCTCACGTGCTTGCATCAGACCCCCTATATCTCCAGCCGCTTCACAAACTGGGTCTTTATCGGCAGCTTACGGGAAGCCAAGCGCATGGCTTCCTTAGCTACATCTTCACTAACGCCAGCCATCTCGAAGAGGATGCGGCCTGGCTTGACCACTGCCACCCAATGATCTAAGGTGCCCCCGCCCTTGCCCATTCGCGTCTCGGCCGGCCTCTTAGTGACAGGCTTATCGGGAAAGACCCTTATCCACACCTTCGCTCGACGCCTGACATGGCGGACGATAGCCCTTCTGGCAGCCTCGATCTGACGACTGGTCATCCAGCAGGGCTCTAAAGCCTGAAGACCATAATCGCCAAAGGCCACCGTAGCCCCGCGGGAAGCCCGGCCTTTCATACGACCCCGCATCTGTTTGCGATACTTAACCCTCTTAGGCATCAACATGACGATTCACTCCACTTGGTCAGGTGGTCGGATGGTCAGATCAATCCACAATCCGAAATCATATAGCCGCTGCTTCCGCCGCCTCGGGCAAGATTTCGCCCTTGTAAATCCACACCTTGATGCCGATGCGGCCATAAGTGGTCAAGGCTTCAGCAAAGCCATAATCAATATCGGCTCGGATGGTACTGCGGGGCACCCGCCCCTCCATCACCCCCTCCCGGCGGGCCATCTCAGCGCCAGACAAGCGGCCACTACAAATGATTTTGACTCCCTCAGCACCCAAGCGCATAGCCTGCGTTGCCGCTCGTTTCATCGCGCGGCTGTGGGCAATCCGGCGCTCCAACTGAGCAGCTATGTTCTCGGCCACAAGATAGGCATCTAATTCAGGTCGCTCGATCTCCTGGACGTCAATGCGAACCTTTTTATCTGATAACTTCTCCAAATCCTGACGCAAGTCTCTGACGTTCGCCCCTTTGCGCCCGATTATGATGCCCGGCTTGGCCGTCCAAATGATGATGCTGACCTGTCTGGGGAAACGCTCGATCTCAATTCTGGAGATGCCAGCCTGTCCCATCTGATCACGTATCAACTCGCGGATGTTCAGGTCCTCCTGCAAGAGATTGGCATACTCCTCTCCGTCAGCAAACCATCGCGCTTGCCAATCCTTAATGATCCCTAACCTGAAACCTAGAGGATGTACTTTTCGCCCCAATAGATCCTCCCTTCAGTTGGTCGGGTGGTCGGATGGTCAGGTAGTCAGTGGCCCTTCCATCCTCTAACCTCCAACGTCTAACTTCTAGCTTCCATCTCCTCAAGGACAACAGTGATGTGAGATGTACGCTTCAAGATGGGCTTGGCTCTCCCCCGCGCTCCGGCCTTCCACCGCTTGTGAGTAGGACCAACGTCAGCGAAGATCTGAGAGACGTATAGGTCCTCTCTAGACAGCCCAAAGTTCTCTTCAGCGTTGGCCATAGCCGACTTGATCACCTTGGCCACCGGCTTAGCCGCTGCCTTTGGTGTGAACTTGAGGATGGCCAAAGCATCGTCCACCGCCAAGCCCCGCACCTGATCTATAACCAGGCGCACCTTGCGTGGAGACATACGCACGTATTTAATGACCGCTCTAACTTCAAAAGCCATGTTCCCTACCGCTACTTCTTTATAACCCGGCTCTTCCTCTCTTTATAAGCATGCCCCCGATAAGTCCGGGTGGGAGCAAACTCCCCCAACTTGTGCCCCACCATGTTCTCAGTGATGTAGATGGGCACATGGCGCCTGCCATCATGCACCGCGATGGTATGGCCAACCATCTGGGGGAAGACAGTCGAAGCTCGGGACCACGTCTTGATCACCCGCTTTTCGCCCCGCTTGTTCATGTCCTCAATTCGGCCGAGCAGTTTGGGCTCCACATACGGCCCCTTCTTCAACGATCTCGCCATGACGCAACCTCCTACCTAGCGCCGCTTCTTACTCCGCCGACGCACGATCCACTTATTCGTATCCTTACGTCTGCGCGTCTTCTTGCCCAGGGTAGGCTTACCCCAGGGAGATTTTGGCGAGGGCATCCCGATGGGTGTGCGCCCTTCGCCCCCACCATGGGGGTGGGCTTCCGGCGACATAGCTGAGCCACGCACCGCGGGCCGCCAGCCCAGCCAACGCTTGCGTCCAGCCTTGCCCAGCCTGATGTTTCCGTGCTCAGTGTTGCCTATCTGGCCAATGGTGGCCATGCACCCCTGGTGCACCAAGCGTACTTCCCCGGAAGGCAAACGCACGTGGGCATATTTGCCCTCCTTGGCCAGGAGCTGGGCCGAGCAGCCGGCAGCCCGCACCAACTGCCCACCCTTCCCCTGCTTCAACTCGATGTTGTGGATGAGAGTGCCTACGGGGATGTTGGCGATGGGCAAAGTGTTGCCCACGCGGATCTCGGCCTCAGGCCCGGACATGAGGATGTCGCCCACTTGCAAGCCCAGGGGAGCAATGATATAGCGCTTCTCGCCATCCGTGTAGACCAAGAGAGCGATGCGCGCCGACCGATTCGGGTCGTACTCAACAGAATCCACCTGCGCAGGAATACTTGCTTTATCCCGTCTGAAATCAATGATACGGTACTTTCGCTTGTGGCCGCCGCCTCGGTGGCGGACGGTAATCTTGCCCCGCACGTTCCGCCCAGCTCTCTTGTACAAAGGAGCTAGGAGGGCCTTCTCGGGTTCGGTCCTGGTTATCTCTTCGAAATCATAACCGCTCATTCCCCGCCGCCCTGGCGAGGTGGGTTTGTAGGTCTTAACAGGCATGATCTCTCCAACTCCCAACACTCTGAGCTTTCAACGCTACACTCCCTCGAAAAACTCGATACGCTGTCCTGGCGCTAGCGTGACCACTGCTTTCTTCCAGGCGAGCTTCCTTACTATGTGACGCCGGCCGAAACGCCCTCTCTTGGCGGGCATGTTCATGACATTGACGGAGACAACGTCTACATCGAAGATCTCCTCCACCGCCTCCTTCACCTGGAGCTTATTGGCTCGGCAATCAACTTCAAAAGTATATTGATGGAGATAATCCGACTGGAAACCCGTCTTCTCTGTACTAATGGGGCGTACCAAAACCTCGTAGATGTTCATCACACCTCATCCCCTGGATCAGTATTCAGTGTCCAGTGTTCGGTCTGCCAATATTAGCTCAATGACCTCTAAGGCCCCCAAGGGCATAACCAGGTAGTGATAGCCTAGAAGGTCGCGTATGTTCAGATAGCTGGCGCGCAACGTTTTCACATCGGGCAGGTTATTGGCCGACTTTTCGACGTTAAAGTTCCTCTCCGGTAAAAGGATCAGGGCACTGGAGTCCACGTCTAAAGCTTCCAAAATGGATGCCATTTGCCGGGTCTTAGGAGCAGGCATCTGCAGATCATCCAGGATGATGATCTGTCCTTCCATGGCTTTAGCGGATAGGGCTGATTTGTACGCCAAACGCCGCATCTTGCGAGGCATCTTCTGGCGATGGCTACGCGGGACAGGGCCATGGACTACACCGCCACCTCGCCACTGGGGTGCCCGAGTGCTGCCCTGGCGGGCCCGTCCCGTCCCCTTTTGACGCCAAGGCTTGCGGCCACCCCCGCTCACCTCGCCCCTGGTCTTGGTCTTGTGGGTGCCAAGATGGGCATTGGCCTGCTGGCGCACCAAAGCCTGATGCATCACCGGCACGCTGATGGGCACACCAAAGATGTCTTCTGGCAACTCTACCTCGCCAACGATTTCCCCCGCGATGTTGTGTATAGGAACTCGCATATCTCCCACCAACTCTGGTTTCTACCTCTTCTTTCTCAGGACGACCGTCTTTCTCGCTTCCCTAATGAGCACCAGCCCATTCCTGGCTCCGGGCACGCTCCCTTTCACAGCCAGGAGGTTGCGCTGAGGATCCACCAGGACCACCTGCAGACTTTGCGCAGAGACCCGCTGATTGCCCATCCGGCCAGCCATGCGTTTCCCTTTGTAAACGCGGCCCGGCGAGGTGGTCTGGCCGATGGAGCCCGGCGCGCGGAGCCGGTCCGACTGGCCACGGGTTTTGGGCCCGCCTCGGAAGCCGTGCCGCTTCACCACCCCGGCGAAGCCCCGGCCCTTGGATAGGCCAATCACATCCACTATTTCACCGGCCTCGAAGATGCCAACGTTGATCTTCTGCCCCTCCTTATACCCCTCGAGCTCGCTCTCATTCACCCGAATCTCACGGAGTTGGCGCAGTGGGGGCAGCTTGTTCTTTTGCAAATGGCCCCACTGGCCCTGGGTCAGGCGCTTTTGTTTGACTTCCTCGAAGCCCAACTGGATGGCCGTGTACCCGTCTTTTCCCACTGTTTTCTTTTGCGTCACAAAGCAGGGCCCTGCTTCGATGATCGTAACAGAGATCACCTCCCCCTTCTCATCGAAGACCTGGGTCATCCCCACTTTCTTGCCTAAGATTCCTTTCATAATCACTCTCTATGACCTATGTCACTTACTAGCCTATGGGTCGTTGAAAACCGTCAAAGCTTGATTTCTATGTCCACTCCAGCCGGCAGGTTCAAGCGCATCAGCGTGTCTATGGTTTTTGAGTCTGGATCCAAGACATCTATAAGCCGATTGTGGGTGCGGATCTCGAAGTGTTCTTGTGAGTTCTTGTCCACAAAAGTCGCGCGCTGCACAGTGAACCGCTCGATCTTGGTCGGCAGAGGCACGGGGCCTATCACGGTAGCCCCTGTGCGCTCCGCTGTCTCCACTATCAGTCGCGCCGACTGGTCAATCACTCGATGGTCGTAAGACTTCAAACGGATCCTAAGCTTCTGCTTGGCCATAATCTATTCAGGCTTCCTCCCTCCCTCCTTTGATCGCCGATGGTCTCCCGACCGAGGTGAAAAGGGCTCGGTCAAGACTTCGTCGTGAGCTCAGTCGAACGAGACCTTCACCCATCGCAAGAGGCTTACCTCTACTCCAGGATCTTGGTGATCACACCAGACCCAACGGTCCGCCCACCTTCCCGAATCGCAAACCGCGACCCAGTCTCCAACGCCACCGGCACTATCAACTTCACATTCATGTTCACGTTGTCCCCAGGCATCACCATCTCCACCCCCTCAGGCAACACCACCGACCCCGTCACGTCCATCGTCCGAATGAAAAACTGCGGCCGATACCCACTGAAGAACGGCGTGTGCCTCCCTCCCTCATCCTTCCTCAACACGTACACCTCTCCCAAAAACGCCGTGTGCGGCTTGATCGAACCAGGCTTCGCCAACACCATACCCCGCTCCACCTCGTCCCGATCTATCCCTCGCAGCAAACACCCGACGTTGTCCCCAGCCTCCCCAACGTCCAACGTCTTGTGAAACATCTCCACCCCTGTCACCACCGTCCTCTTCGCCGCATCCCTCAACCCGACAACCTCGATCTCCTCTCCAACCTTGACCGTCCCCCGCTCAACTCTACCCGTCACTACTGTACCCCGGCCCTTGATGCTGAATACGTCCTCTACCGACATCAAGAACGGCTTGTCCATCTCCCGAATGGGCGTGGGTATGTACTCATCCACCACCCTCAATATCTCCCAAATGCACTCATACTCCGCAGCCCCAGGATCGGTGGACTCGCTCATCATAGCCAACAACGCACTCCCTTTCACGATTGGCGTCTCATCCCCAGGAAATCCATACTCGTCCAATAGCTCCCTCATCTCCAATTCCACCAACTCCAACAACTCCGCGTCCGCCATCTTGTCCACCTTGTTCAGAAACACGACCATCGAGGGCACCTCCACCTGCCGTGCCAGCAACAAGTGCTCCCTCGTCTGCGGCATCGGCCCATCGTCAGCAGCCACCACCAAAATGGCCCCATCCATCTGCGCCGCACCAGTGATCATGTTCTTGATATAGTCCCGGTGACCGGGGCAGTCTATGTGGGCGTAGTGGCGCTTCTCTGTTTCGTACTCCACATGGCTGATGGCGATGGTCAAGCCCCTAGCTTTCTCTTCTGGAGCCGCGTTGATGACGTCAAAGGGAACGAACTTGGCCAATCCCTTCGTCTTCAGGGCCTTGGTCATCGCCGAAGTGAGGGTTGTCTTTCCATGAGCGACATGCCCGATCGTCCCCACGTTCACGTGCGGCTTCGTCCTCTCAAAATGCTCCTTAGCCATTGAAATTCTCCTTTCCTTCAAACAGTTATAGTGCTGGGGGCCTCAACGCTGCTCCCCCAAAGCGACCCGCTCCATGACTTCGGGCGGCACCTGATCATAGTAATCGAATTCCATGGTGAAAACACCGCGCCCTTGCGTCTTCGATCGGAGATCAGTGGCATAGCCAAACATCTCTGCCAAAGGCACATGAGCCTGGATGGCCTGCAAGCTCCCGCTCAGGGGCCTCATCCCCTCGATCTGAGCTCCTCGCGCGCTCAGATCGCCGATGATCTCGCCTGCAAACTCCTCCGGAACCACGACCTCCAGCTTCATCACGGGCTGCAAAAGGACGGGATCAGCCTGTTGCACGCCATTTCTCAGAGCCATAGAGGCAGCGATCTTAAAGTCCACATCCGAGGAATCCACCTCGTGGTAAGAACCGTCTACGAGGATAGCTTTTAAGTCAATCAACGGATAGCCGCCCAAGACGCCACTGTCCAGAGCCTCACGAACGCCTCGCTCCACGGAGGGGATAAACTGCTTGGGGATAACCCCCCCCACGAGCTTGTTCTCGAACTCGAAGCCCTCGCCCTTCTCCAAGGGCTCCAGCTCCAGCCAGACGTGGCCGTAGTGGCCTCGCCCCCCCGTCTGACGAACGAATCGCCCCTCGGCCCGCACCGGCCTGGTTATGGTTTCCTTGTAGGCCACCTGAGGTCGTCCCACACCAGCCCTGACCTTGAACTCCCTCAACATACGTTCGACCAGGACTTCCAGGTGCAACTCTCCCATGCCGGAGATGATGGTCTGGCCCGTATCCTCGTCAATCTTCACCTTAAAGGTGGGATCCTCTTCGGCCAACCGGTTCAAGGCTTCGCTCATCTTGTCCTGATCGGCCTCGGTGCGGGGCTCGATGGCCACCGAGATGACCGGTTCCGGGAATTTGATGCTTTCCAGGACAATGGGGCGGTTGAAATCGCACAGGGTCTCACCGGTTAAGGTGTCCTTGAGCCCCAGCGTAGCCCCGATGTCACCGGCCAGCACCTCGTCTATCTCCTCGCGGCGGTTAGCGTACATGCGCAGCAGACGGCCGATGCGCTCCTTTGCGTTCTTATTGGCGTTGCGCACCGCCTGCCCGGCCTTAACCTTGCCTGAGTACACCCGGAAATAGGCCAGGCGGCCCACATAGGGGTCAGTTACAATTTTAAAGACCAGGGCAGCTAAGGGTGCTTCCTCGTCAGCAGGACGGCTCTCCTGAGCCTCGGTCTTGGGGTTAATCCCAACGATAGGCGGTCTGTCCAGCGGCGAAGGCAGGTAGTCCACTACCGCATCCAACATGAACTGCACGCCCTTGTTCCGCAGAGCCGACCCGCAAAGCACGGGCACTAATTCACCGCTCAGGGTGGCCTGGCGCAGAGCGCGCCGCAACTCCTCAGCGGTGATCTCCTCGCCGTCCAGATACTTGATGGTCAGGGCCTCGTCGGTCTCGGCCACCTTTTCCACCAGGAGCTCTCGCCTCTGGGCCGCCTCCTCTTGCAACTCGGCTGGTATCGGCCCGACCTCGGATTCCGCGCCCAGCTCGTCGCTGTAGGAGATGGCCTGCATGTTGATGAGATCAACGACACCGCGGAAAGAACCCTCTACCCCAGTCGGCACCTGCAGGGCCACAGAATTGGCCCCCAGCCTCTCCTCGATCATCCCGATGGTGCGCCAGAAGTCGGCCCCCACGCGGTCCATCTTGTTCACGAAGCAAATGCGCGGCACTTTGTAGAAATCGGCTTGTCGCCAGACCGTCTCGGACTGGGGCTCCACGCCCGCCACGGCATCGAAGAGAACAATGCCCCCATCCAAGACTCGCAAGCTACGCTGCACCTCGACGGTGAAGTCTATGTGGCCTGGCGTATCAATGATGTTAATCTGATGATCGCGCCAATAGCAAGTGATGGCCGCAGCGGTGATGGTGATGCCCCTCTCCCGCTCCTGGTCCATCCAGTCGGTGACGGTCGTCCCATCGTCTACGTCCCCCATACGATGGGTACGGCCTGTGTAAAAGAGCACCCGCTCGGTAGTGGTGGTTTTGCCCGCATCTATGTGGGCAATGATGCCTATGTTGCGCATCCTTTCCAAGGGGTATTCTCTAGGCATGGCCACAGCTCTGAGCTCAACACAGGACGGTCACAGCCCACCTACCACCGATAATGGGCAAAGGCTTTGTTGGCTTCGGCCATCTTGTGAGTGTCGTCCTTCTTTTTGATGGTGGCCCCAGTGCCTTGAGCGGCATCCATCAGTTCGCTGGCTAACTTCTCGGCCATGGACTTGCCGGAACGACTGCTAGCTGACTGCACCAGCCAGCGCATGGCCAGCGAGATCTGCCGGTCGGCTGGCACCTCCATCGGAATCTGATAAGTCGCCCCGCCAACTCGCCGGGGCTTCACCTCCAGGACTGGAGATGCGTTATTGATGGCCTGCTCAAACACTTCTAAAGGGTTCTTCTTCATCCTCTCTTCGATAATGTCCAATGAATTGTAGAGGATTCCGGCCGCCAGGCTCTTCTTACCACCCTTCATCAGTTTACTGATGAACTTGGTCACCAGCACGTTGCTGTACTTTGTGTCGGGCTTGGTCTCCCGCTTGGAAGGACGATAACGTCTGGACATACTAAACTCCTACTACCAACTTCAAGATTTACTCCACCCTCGATTTCTTGGGCATCTTGGCGCCATACTTTGAACGCCCTCTCTGGCGATCCTCGACCCCGCCGGAATCCAAGGTCCCCCGGATCACATGGTAGCGAACACCTGGCAAGTCTTTGACCCGGCCGCCCCGGATCAGGACCACGGAGTGTTCCTGCAGGCTGTGCCCCTCGCCGGGGATGTAGGCCGTGACCTCGACGCCGTTGGTGAGACGCACCCTCGCGATCTTGCGCAGAGCGGAATTGGGCTTCTTTGGCGTCATCGTTCTGACCTGAGTACAGACGCCTTGCTTCTGAGGCGCCCCTTTGGAACGCCACTCCCTCTTCTGCTTCAGGGCGTTGAAAGTGAAGTGCAAAGCGGGAGCTTTGCTTTTCTTCCTTTGCGCCTTCCGTCCTTTTCTGACCAGTTGATTGATGGTTGGCAAGTTACGCCCTCCTCTCAAGGGGGATAAATTCACTGAACGAGGCCATCGTGAGAGAGTCGCAATGGCCTCGTCTTCAACCTAACGCGCTCATCATGAAGTGAGCTAAAGAGCTACTAGTTCACAGTATCAAATAAGTAGTATAGCACAAATGACGAAAAAGAGCAAATCGCACAATTTTACCTTCAGCCTCCTCTCCCGTATCTCGGCAAACCCAAGCCCAGACCAAGCCGAGGAAGCTTATCCACGTCCTCGTCCTTCCCGAATCTGAAGACCTCGCCGTTGGCATTGACCGCCTCCACAGAGAGGCCCAGGCTCTGCAGTTCCTTTACCAGAACCTTGAAAGAAGCCGGCACGCCAGGTTCCTGGATCTCCTCTCCTTTGACGATGGCCTCATAGGTCCTTACCCGCCCAACGACGTCGTCAGACTTGATAGTGAGCATCTCCTGCAAGGTATGAGCAGCCCCATAGGCCTCCAAAGCCCAGACCTCCATCTCGCCGAAGCGCTGGCCACCAAACTGGGCCTTGCCTCCCAAGGGCTGTTGGGTGACCAGAGAATACGGCCCCGTGGAACGAGCGTGCACCTTGTCTTCCACCAAGTGCGCCAACTTCATCATGTGGATCACGCCGACCGTTACCGGCTGATCAAACGGCTCACCGGTTTTGCCATCATAGAGGATGGTCTTCCCCAAAGTGGGCAGAGGGACGCCAGTCTCTTTGCTCACGCGCCAGGCCTCCAGCTCCACCTCCTCATCACTCAGCGCCGTAGCGTCGTCTCGCTGAGATGCTTCCTCCAGCCAGAGGCACAGGCAAACCACGCGCGCTCGACGGTCCGCTTCATCCCTCTCGGCCCAGGAGCGCGGATCATTCTCAAAGATCAAGATAGCTTCAGGGTCGTAGCTCTGCTCCTTCAGCCACTCTCGAAGAACACAACGCCGGGCATAGATTCGGTCCAGGGATAGGGCTTCCTCGTCGTAGCCCTTCCCCTCCAACCACTGGCTGATGTAGAGAAGGCGAGCTTCTTCGTCGTCCTCCAAGGACTCAGGATCGTACTCCATCTCCTCCATCCACTGCCAGGCCCGCTCTGTGATTTTTTCCCAGGCTTTGTCAATGAGCCAGGCCCGCGCCAGCTCTGCGGCAATCTCATCCTCGTCAGCCCCATCGAAAACGGGCGAGAAGGCTCGGAATCCCAACCGGTTGGCGGCCCAACCCAAGTGGGTCTCCAGGATCTGGCCGATGTTCATACGACCTGGCACACCCAAGGGGTTAAGAATGAACTCCACTGGAGTGCCATCGGCGAGGAAGGGCATATCCTCAACAGAAAGCACCTTGGAGATCACTCCCTTATTGCCGTGGCGGCCAGCCATCTTGTCGCCCTCGGTGATCTTGCGCCGCTGAGCCACGCTGACTCGCACCATTTTGTCAACGCCAGCCGGCAGGTCTCGGTGCTCATCGCGGGTGAATATCCTTACATCAACCACCTTGCCTCGTTCACCGTGGGCCAGGCGCAGGCTCGAATCCTTGACCTCCCTGGCCTTCTCGCCAAAGATGGCTCTGAGGAGTTTCTCCTCAGGAGTCAGCTCCTTCTCACCCTTGGGAGTGATTTTGCCCACCAGGATGTCGTTGGGCCCCACCTCCGCCCCAATGTACACAATCCCCCCCTCATCGAGGTTCTTGAGGGCCTCTTCTCCCACATTGGGAATGTCGCGAGTGATCTCCTCAGGACCGAGCCTGGTGTCGCGGGATTCAATCTCGTGTTTCTCGATATGAATGGAGGTAAATTTATCGTCCCGCACCAAGCTCTCGCTAACCAGAACAGCATCCTCATAATTGCCGCCCTCCCAGGACATGAAGGCAACCAGCACGTTTTGCCCCAGAGCCAACTCGCCGCTATCGGTAGAGGAGGAATCGGCCAACACTTCTCCCCTCTTAACACGTTGCCCCTTGTTCACAACGGGGCGCTGATCAATACAAGTGGATTGATTGGAACGGTTGTATCGGCGTAAGGAGTAGATTTGATGGCCATCGTCGCCAGCCACCACAACTTGGCGGCCGGTAGAGCTCACCACCTCGCCATCCTGCCGGGCCGAAATCACTTGCCCCGAGTCAATGGCAGCGGCCCACTCCATACCAGTACTCACCAGGGGCACCTCAGGGGTAATCAAGGGCACCGCCTGGCGTTGCATGTTGGAGCCCATCAAGGCCCGGTTGGCATCATTGTGCTCCAGGAAGGGGATGAGAGCCGCCGAGATGCCCACAATCTGCTTGGGAGAGACATCCATGTAGTCTACCTTCTCTGCTGCCTCAAAGAGGAACTTCTGACTGCGCCGCACTGAGACGCGAGGGTTGACGAACTGACCCCGGTCATCCAAGCGAGCGGTGGCCTGGGCGATGGTATATTTGTCCTCCTCGTCGGCCGAGAGGTAGGTGATCTCGTTGGTGACCACAGGCCTGATTTTGACGTCGTCCTCCAAGGAGGGAAGCGCTGCAATGCGCTCGGCTAGCTCCGGGGTAATGACAGTGCCCGCCTCAGCCGCCACCTCCCCAGTGTCAGGGTCGAGAACCTGCTCTCGCAAGGTCTTATTCACCAACCGCTCGTATTCGTTGGGCACGGTCCTGATGACCTTGCGATACGGAGTTTCAATGAAGCCAAAGTCGTTCACCTTGCCGTAGGTGGCCAAGCGACCGATAAGGCCAATGTTAGGTCCTTCGGGGGTCTCGATGGGACAGATGCGGCCGTAGTGGCTGTGGTGAACATCACGCACGTCGAAGCCCGCTCGCTCGCGCCTCAACCCCCCTGGGCCCAAGGCCGACAGGGTCCGCTTATGGGTGAGCTCGGCCAGGGGGTTGGTTTGCTCCATGAACTGGGACAACTGACTGCCACCGAAGAACTCTCGGATGACTGCTACTACAGGGCGGATGTTGATCAAGGCCACAGGAGTGACCTGCTCTGGGTCGCGGATGCTCATGCGCTCCTTCACCACCCGCTCCATGCGCCTGAATCCGATGCGCAATTTGTTCTGGATGAGCTCGCCCACGGTCTTGATCCGTCGGTTGCCCAGATGGTCTATGTCATCGGGAGCTTCCACCCCATTGTTGATGCGGATCATGCGCTCCACCAGCCTGACGATGTCTTCCTTGGTGATGGTGCGTCGCTCAAGTGGTATGTTCAGGCCAAGCCGCTGATTGAGCTTATAGCGCCCTACCCTCTCCAAATCATAGCGTTGCTGGTCAAAGAGCTGGGCCCTCAGATATTCCCTGGCGTTATCGAGAGTTGGCGGGTCGCCGGGGCGCATCTTCTTGAAGAACTCGAGCAGGGCCTCATCAGCCACGGTGCGCCCATCCTTCAGCTCCCACTCCGGCTCCTGCTGGATGGTGGTGGCGATGTACGGGTGGTCGGGCATGTTATCAATATCCCCGAACAGCTCAAACAGTTCCTCGTCGCTGCCGTCCTTGAGAATCTTGCTGTCGGTGCCATCGTCCACCGCCGCCAGGGCCCGCAGGAGGATCGTCACGGGGAAGGTGCGCTTGCGGTTGAACTTGATGATAACATAGTCGCTCTTGCGGGTCTCGAACTCCATCCACGCTCCCCGGTCGGGGATGAGCTTGGCCGTGCTGAGCAAGCGCCCCGTCGTCCGATCCTCCTCGGCATCGAAGTAGGCGCCGGGAGAGCGAATCAACTGGCTGACCACCACCCGCTCGGTGCCGTTGATGATAAAAGTGCCGCTTTCGGTCATGATGGGGAAATCGCCCATAAAGATCTCCTGCACCATGGGTTGGTCGAGTTCCCTGTTATAGAGCATGACCTTCACGTACAAAGGGGCAGCGTAGGTGATGTCCCTCTCCAGACACTCTTTCTCAGTATACTTGGGCTCCTCGAAGCGATAATCCAGGCCGAACTCCTCGTTCAACTGTTGATCAAGGCCAGGAAAGTGAAGTTCCAGATTCCCGCCGTAGCTGGCGATGGGCGAGATCTCATCAAACAGTTCCCGCAGGCCCACGCCCTGAAACCACGTAAAGGAGCTCAACTGCACCTCGATCAGGTCGGGCAAGCTATGTACGTCTGAGATTCTGGCATACGATTTGCGACCAAGATTACTGACAAGGTTACTGATCATAAGCTACCTCTGGTTTCCCCTCTCCTCAAGCAAAGAGACCACCAAAAAAACAATCCGCTGGGACACTTGCACCCTCGAAAACTGGGCTAGGGTAACAAACGCAAGTTTATATTATAGCCGTTTTCTATACTTTTGTCAAATCGTGTTTCTCTGCAACGTGGGCAGCGATAAAGTCGCACGCCCGAGCCCATACCGCTTCCCGCTCGCTGTCCACGGTGATACAGTGGCCAGAGTTCGGCCACCAGGCGATCTCCTTTTCACCGCTTCCAAGCTCTTCGAAGATAAGGCGAGCGCTGTCTGCGGGAATGTGGTGGTCTTTTTCACCCTGCATGATCAGGGCAGGCACCTTGACCTGGGAGAGCTCCCGCCTGACCAGGCGCAGTATCTCCCCCAGGCTGACGATGCAGCGGACAGGAAGTACCTGGTAGGAGAAAATACGCTCTTCGGCCCCGGGGTCAGTCAGGTCTGATTCAATGTCGGGTGTGATCCAATTGATGAAATATCGGGCCAGGGGCATGAAGCGAAAGCGCCAGTTGGCGATGTAGGCGGGCGCGGACATGGGGACGATTCCGGCCAGAGGGTAATGAGCCGCCAGATGTAGAGTAATCAGCCCGCCCATGGACAGGCCGGCCACAAAGACCTGGTTGCAGCACCCCATCAGTTCTTGCACCCCCTCCTCGGCCGAGGCCAGCCAGTCGCGCCAGGTGGTTCTGGCCATGTCCTCAGGGGTAGTGCCGTGGCCGTCCAGCCGCACTCCCAACACCGTCAGCCCCTGTTGAGCCAGGTACTCCCCCATGGGGCGCATCTCCGGCGGGCTGCCACTGAAGCCGTGAACGAGCAGGCAGCCGGTGGGGCCGCCAGCGAAGAAAAACGGGTTCAGGTCCAGAGCTTTCATAGACATAGCAAACACCTCACGAGTTCCCCTGAGTTCCTCTGAAGCATGGGACGTCACAGGATTGTGTCGGAGGGCTGATCATTACTCCTGAATGGCCTCGTACATGGCCAAGATGTTCTCCGGTGGAACATCGGCCTGGATGTTGTGGCTGGGGGCAAAGATGTAACCCCCCCCCTGCCCCAGAATGGTCACTATGTGCTTCACCTCCTCCCTGACGCTCTCCGGCGTAGCGAAAGGGAGGATGTGCTGCACGTCCATCCCCCCATGGAAGACCAACTGCTGGCCAAACTCCCGTTTGAGGGCCGCCGGGTCCATCCCCCGGGCGGAGGTCTGGATCGGGTTCAGGATGTCCACCCCCACGTCAATCAAATCCTGCACCAAGGGAAAGACGCTGCCGCAGGTGTGGTGCAGTATCTTGGCCTCGGTGCGCGAATGAATGAAGTCGTACAGTTCCTTGTGCCGGGGCTTGATCAGTCGGCGGTAGAGCTGCGGCGAGATGAGAGGCCCGGTCTGCATCCCCAGGTCGTCCCCCAGGGCCACAATCTGGATATAGCGGCCCACCGCCTCCAGGTAGACATCGTAGAATTCGATGTATAGCTCCAGCAAGGTGTCCAGGAGAGCGGTGGCAAAGGGTTCGTCGGCCACCAGGTCTATCATAAAGCGCTCGAAGCCCCGCATCCAGAGGGCCTGCTCGAAGACACCACCGCCCAGGAAGTCGGCCACCAGGGCATAGTCGGTCTCTTCGTAGAGGCGTTTGGCCTCCTCGGCCAGGCCTTCCACCCGGCAGGGATCGTGGGGGTCGGGCCAGGGGTAGTGCCGCAGGTCTTCCACCGTGGCGTCCGCCAGCGGATGCTCTACGATGTCCCAGTACAGCTCGGTGCGCTGCCGCCGCATCCCCCACTCGTCGAGGTAGGTGTCATCGCTATCTGCGGGCCAAGCGGCGACGGCAGCGGCGGACGGTCGCATCGCCACGCGGCGGAAATCCACGCCAAACCGTTGCAGGATGCGCTCATCGGGGACGACGAGGCCCTGAACCAAGTCGTGCACCGGCTCGTCGGCCTCGATGCCCAGCAGGGCCTTCAGAGCATCGTTGGCCCGACGATGGATGCCGGACACTGCCGTGGAACCCAGGTCCACCGGCACGCGATCAGGCTGCTCGTGGCGGAGAACCGCCATCACCCGTTGTCGTGAGTTCATCTCCTAAGTCTCTTGTCCTAAGTCGAGGTTTTCACCATAGAGCAGAACTCCGTCTTTTCTCACCTCATCGAAAAGGGGCAAAAAATCTTTGAGCCTTTGAAATCAGGCCGATTCGGCCAGCACCGCCTGGCGGAAGATCTCCAGCCCCTCTTCCACTTGCTCACGGGTGACGGTCAGCGGCGGGATGAGGCGGATGGTCTGGGTCCAGTGGCCGCAGGGGTACAGCAGCAGCCCGCCGTCGAGAGCTCGCTGGAGGATGCGGCGGACGGCTTCGGTGTTCGGCTCCTTGTCGGTGCCAGGCCTGACGAACTCGACGGCGACCATCAACCCCACGCCCCGCACGTCCCCCACGATGGGCACTTCGGCCTGCAGCTCGCCCAGGGCCTCCAGTATGTAACCGCCCTGGGCGCGGGCGTTTTCCAGCAGGTTCTCCTGGCGGATCACCTCCAGCGTCGCCAGGGCCGCCGCGCAGGAGATGGGGCTGCCGCCGTAGGTGGTGCCGTGGGAGGCCGGCCCCCACTGGACCATCAGTTCCCTACGCGCCGCCGTTGCCCCCAGTGGAAACCCGTTGGCGATACCCTTGGCCAGGCAGACGATGTCCGGCTCCACGCCAAACGCCTGGGCCGCAAACCACTCCCCGGTGCGGCCAAAGCCGGTCTGCACTTCATCGTCAATGAGCAGGATGGAGTGTCGGTCACAAATCTCGCGCAGGGCAACCAGCCAACTCCGCGGCGGGATGACGTAGCCTCCCTCACCCAGGATCGGCTCCACCAGGAAGGCGGCCACGTCCTCCGGCGCGACCACGTACTCGAACAGCCGCTCAATGTCCTCCAGAGCCTCCTGCGCGCACGCCTCCGCGTCGAGGGCCGACGAGCGATAAGGATAGGGAAAGCGGGCGAAGTACACGTCGGGGAGGAAGGGCCCATGGCCGGTGCGATACTTCACTTTGGACGTGGTGACCGTCGCCGCCCCCATGGTGCGTCCGTGAAACCCGCCCAGGAAGGCGACGATGCCGCGCCGCCCCGTCACGTAGCGGGCCAGTTTCAGCGCCCCTTCGACCGCCTCGGCCCCGCTGTTGCCGAAGAAGAACATGTCCGCGCCGCCGGGCGTGATCTGCCCCAACTCCCAGGCCAGTCGCAGGGTCATCTCGGGGGCGATCACTCCCAAGGGGGCGTGGACCATGCGCTCCATCTGCTCGCGGGCCGCCGCCACGACACGCGGGTGATTGTGCCCCACGTTGCAGGCCCCGAAACCGGCCAGGAAGTCAAGATAGCGTCGCCCATCGTGCCCGTACACGTAGACTCCCTGGGCGCGGTCTGCCGGCAGGTTGGGCCAATCCTGCGCCAGGCAGGGGGCCAGCAGGTCGTCCAGGTGCGCAACCAGTTCTTCAAAAGACGGGGGTTTTTCCACAGTTCGGTCCTCCTCCCACGTTTCACGTTTCACGCATCACGGAGCGTAAAACGTGAAACGTGAAGCGTGAAAACATGTCACGTGAATTTCAGTACCGTGCACAACACGAAGACACTCACGATAAAAGCCAGCCAGAGGTAATCCGCCGGGCGAGCGGTGAGGGTCTCGATCTCGGTGGGTTCGACGGGAGCGCCGAACCCCTTGGTCTCCATGGCGATCTGGAAGTCGTTGGCTTTGCGGAATAAGAGCAGGATCAACGGGGTGATGATCGGGACGTAAGCTTTCACCGCGCGCTTGACGAAGTTCATCGAATCAATGTCGAAAGCGCGCAGCTTCTGTGCATCCACAATAGAGCCCCACATCTCGAAGATCAACGTGGTGAACGAGAGGGCGCTGACAAACATAAAGGTGGCCATCTGGGGGATGCGCAGTTTGCCCATGGCCGTCATGATGGCCGAGGTGGGCGTGGTCATCACGAACAGCGGCAGCGACGAGGTGGCCACCAGGATACGCACGCAGAGCACGAGCCCAAACCACACCCCCTCTTTGGTGACCACACCCAGGTCCGCCTCCCAGAGTTTCAGGTGGCCCAGAACGATGAGAGGGGTGTGGCCGCCACGATAAGTGAAGCCTTGGATCAGGATCAGAAAGATGAACGTGCCGGTCAGGATCTTCAGCAACGTGGTGAAGCGCCGCAGTTCGACGCGGGCCACGGCCCACAGCACTGCTGAGAAACCCAGCCAGATGAGCAGGATCGGCAAATCGCCTCCCTTGATCGGGTACATGACCAGCACCAGCGTCAATAGCACGTAGGCCAGCTTAACCAACGGGTGCAATCGGTGAATGGGCGTGTCCAGGTGGGTGTAGCGGAATACGGGTTGCATCTACACCACCTCCTCGTCGCGTTGGGGCACGAGCACCTGGTAGAGTTCCTCCAACGTCATCACGTAGGGCGGCACACCCAGGGGGACCAGTTCCGCGGCCAGTTGAGCCGCCACTGGTGGCACGACGAAGCTCTTCTTGAGTTTCTCTACCTGCGTAAATACCTCCGCCGTAGGGCCATCCAGCAACACCTGGCCCTCGTAGAGAACGATCAGCCGGTGAGCGTAGCGGGCGATCAAGTCCACGTCGTGGGTGATCATCACCACCGTGCCCTGCTTCTCTTCGTGGAAGCGCCGGGCCAACTCGGCCAACTGGTATCGTCCGCGGTGATCCTGGGCCGTGGTCGGCTCATCCATGATCAACACCTCAGGCTCAAGCGCCAGCGTCGCTGCCACGGCCAGTTTGCGTCGGTCGCCAAAGGAGAGTCGGAAGGGAAACAGATCGGCCTCCTCGCTCAGATCCACCAGTCGTAGCGCTTCCTCGACTCGCTGCTCCATCTCCTGGGGAGGCACGCCCACGTTGCGCAGCCCAAAGCGAACCTCGTCGCGGCAGGAGGCAGTGAATAACTGATAGTCGGGGTTCTGCAGCACCAACCCCACGCGGCGGGCTATCTCCCCTATCGAAAGTTTCCTGATGCTCTCCCCCCTGAACAGGACCTCCCCTTTCCTGGGCCGCAGCAGGCCCACGAAGCACTTGACCAGCGTGCTCTTCCCCGACCCATTCTGGCCGACGATGCCCACGAACTCGCCCTGGCGAACCTGAACGCTTACGTCCCGCAGCGCCACGACGCGCGGCGGGCCGGGGTACTCCACGATCAGATCGCGAGCCTCCAGGATGACGGGGGCGTCCGGTGCCATTGATCGTGGCTGGAGAAGGGCGTCGGGATGTACGGCCAGCCTCCCCGCTTCTACCGCCCCGCGGGTCTGGTCGGCGACCTCGGAGATGGTGAGATTAACCCGCTCCTCACCCAGGCGGCCAGTTTCACGCTCGAGCAGCTTCGACTGGACCAGGATCAGCGCCGGGGTCTTGACCCCGGCCTCCTCCAGTTGCTCGGCTTGAGCGAAGACTTCCGCGGGTGGGCCTTGAAGCGCGGTCTCTCCTCGCTCCAGCACGATAACCTGATCGGCCAGGCGCAGGATCTCCTCGGTCTCGTGGGTGGTCATCACGATGGTCAGGTCGCCCTTTTGCTTCAGGCGCTCGATGGCCTCCACCACCTCCCAGCGGCCCAGCGGGTCGAGTTGCGAGGTGGGCTCGTCGAGCACCAGCACCTGGGGGTTCATGGTCAGCACGGCGGCCAGCGCCGCGCGCTGCTTCTGCCCGCCGGAGAGGTCGCGCGGGTTGTGCTCCTCCAGACCTTCCAGCCGCACCAATGACAGGGCGGCCTGCGAGCGCCTGATAATCTCGTCCCGGGCCATGCCCAGGTTGGCCGGACCGAAGGCCAGCTCTGCTTTCAGCGTGGGCATGAATAACTGCACCTCGGGGTCCTGCATCAACACCCCGCAACGCTGAGAGGTGATGTACAGCGGCTCGTCCCACGGATCGAGGCCGGCCACCGATACGTCGCCCTGGCGCCGGCCGCCGTAGATGTGGGGCACGATGCCACTGAGCAGGTAGCAGAGCGTGGATTTGCCCGCGCCGTTGGCCCCCAACACGACGACGAATTCGCCCTTATGGGCCGTGAGATTCAGATGGCGCAGGGCAACCACATCGCCCTCGTAGGCGAAGGTGACATCTTGTAACGAGATGATAACGTCATTGGCCACGTGCAGTTCTCCTAACCCCCTCCCCCGCACGCGGGGGAGGGGTAGGGGTGGGGGTGGGAAGGAGGGACTCAGTTTACCAGATTGCGCCCTCGATCTTGGGCAACCCGCTGCGCTCCAGGGCCTCGACGATGGGGATGGTGATGACCGCGGTGATGGCCGAAAGCGCTGGCACCCACCAGGAGTAGGCAACGTGGGTGGCGACACCCAGCTCGGCGGAGAAGTTGAACTGATACCAGTAAGGGCGAGTCCAGGGCAGCCACCACACGAACATCGCCGCCACGATCGCCAGGAAGATGCCGCCATACCGTTCAGCGCGTTTCTTAGAGACCACCCACCTGGGTATCAACCGTCTGCCCAGGGGCGAACCAACGATGATCGTCGAAGGAACCCAATAGAGAGCAGCCATGATGAAGTAGAGCGGCTCGGGCACCCTGCCGAATCCCGCCGCCGCGCCCGGAACGTAGAAGGGCACCAGCCAGCCCAGGATGCCGAGGACAATGAACAGCGGCACGGCGACCTTCCACAAGCGGTCTGCCCTGACCATGAGCGCCACGAAGAGGGCGGGAAGCACCGCGTTGAGGAAGATGTCCACCACTACCAGCGGGTAGGCAGCGGGAGCGATAAACATCCCGATCACCCCACCGACAATGGCGGCGACCACGCCCCCCACCGGCCCCAGCAGCAGGGGAGCGATGGCGCAGAGCGGGGTAGTCAGCGGCACGTACCCGCCACCTCCGACGTAAGGGAAGATAGGAACCAGTCCTGTCACGCCACACAAAGCGCCGAACAGGGTCACCCAGGCAACGGAAACCCCTCCAATCCGGCTCGTCGTGCGACGTGCCTTTTCAGGCGTTCTTTTCTCCATGATAATATTCTCCTTTCTTAGTTTGACTGATATGACTTTTGTTATTAAGGAGCTCTCCTTCCCAGAGCCCCACCCCCACCCCTACCCCCCTTCACCACCCCCACCAGGGGAGGGGTTAGGGGGTTATACCACAACAGGAATCGTGGACGAGCCCATGGGGAAGACGGCCACCCGCGCCTGGGGGCCGTACTCCCTCAACAGCGCGTCCACTCCGGCCTGGAGAGAGGCCGGACGGTGAAAGCCCATCGCCTCCAGCTCCGCCTCCAGGATGCCTTCCGTCACGATGTGCAGTTTCTTCTCCGCTTTGATCCGCGCCAGGACGTATCCCAGCACGCTAAATGTTACCTTGCCGTTACGTCGTACGATGTCGCGCAAGAAATCGTCAGGCCTCTTCGCCTGGTCGGCTATCAAGTGGTAGATCTCCTGGCCCCCGACGCCGTCGGGACAGGCGGCGACCAGCAAAATACTGCCTCCCTCACGCACAACCACGTCCGCATACTCGACAGCTCGCACCGCCTGGTAGAGGTCAAGCTCGTAGGGATAACCAGAGGTGATGGCAATGTCTATCTCATCTGGACACGCCACCTCGTAGACCTGCCGCGCCAGCGCCAGTCCCTCCTGGAAGACCCGGCCCGGCGTCCCGGCGAAGGCCCGCACAATCCGCTCGTCCTGGCTGAGCACCACGTTCACGACCATATCTAGCCTCACCAGTGCCGCTGCTTCCTCGATGTCCAGCCGGCAGGGCAGGTCTACCCGCCCCGGCCGGCGGAACCCCAGGGGAACGAGGCTGTGATTGGCGTTGATAGTATCCAGCGATGCTGCGCCCGGAAGGATCAATTTGCTGCCCCCGGAGTAGCCAGCATACGGGCTGGGGCCGATGTGACCGATGCCGATACAGCGGTCGGCCTCGACGACCAGCCGGTTGACCCACACCGGAGTACCCCGGCTGGTCAGCCCCAGGTAGACCTGGTTTTCCTCGTCGGTACACTGGTGCTGCACGATGCGGAAGCGTCCGTAAACGTCATTACCGACCTTACGCCGCACCTCTTCTTCGCTACTCAAGCGATGCGTGCCGTGGGTGATGAGGATGGTCACGTTCTCATCCTGGACCCCGCCGGCCCGCAATTCGTCCAATAGTGGAGGCAGGATTTGCGCCGCCGGCGTGGCTCGGGTGTGGTCATCCACCAGGATGACCACCTTCTCGTGGGAGTGCACCATCTCAGAGAGGGACAGGGTATCGAGGGGATGGGTCAGGGCGCGCCCGATCTCCGCCGCCGGGTCGGTGCACGGGGTTACGAGTTGCGGAGAGTAGACGCCTGCCAGGTTGGCCTCAGGCACACGAAACTTGAGGGTATCAGTACCGTAGGGGAGTTGGATTTCTCGCTCCATATCATTGTAGTTTGGGTTCATGCGTGCTCGGTTGAGTACACTGACTGTCACGCACTTACAATCTGGATAATCTTTGTTACAACTTCTTGCACCCGCTTGGGGACTAATACACCCGCACGGTACAAGATGATGTTTGCGTCGGCTGTAAAGAGACGGTTCGGACGAATGTTGCTGTCCTGGGGTAGGCTTCCACTTATGAAGTCAGCAGTCGTGATGGGTATAACATAGCTATCGGCTACGGTTTTGCTGGTAATCTGGCACAAGATCACATCGTCACCGGTGAGCGAAGCCACTACCAACGCCGGACGTTTCTTGGCAGCACTCAAATCGGAAAAAGGGAACGGGGCGACAACGACGTCACCTTTCACAAATCTGCCCATGCTATATCCTCTTCAGGTCGATCCCAGTCTCGTCGGAGCACAGCCTCAGATGCTAACATGGTCTGAAAGGCTTCTGAAAACCCCTCTGGCCCTGCTTGTTCCGTCTCTCGTTCTACCAGATAAGAAACGAAGTCGTACACAACTACCAATTTGTCTGCTGGTAGTTTTCGCAGGCGTTCTGTAATCTGAGGGATTGCTACTGTTTGCATAGGTTTTCCTCTTTCACAAGAATTATACTCCAAGTATTGTTGTAGCTCCGCCGCTTAGCCTTGTACTGAGCCGGTCGAAGCAATTTTCAGCGCCTCTGCCACCCGCGCCGCCGTTTCCGGTTCCAAGGGCACAGTGGTCTGGATGTCCGCCAGCACGTTGCGACCAAAACGGGCTGCCATCGCTCTCGCCTCCATCGGGTACAACTCCAGCGCCAGCAGGAACTGGCCCGGATTGACAATAGCCACGTTCCGATAGCGGCGCATATCCAGCAAATCATCGTCGCTACTGATCAAGTAATGAGCCCTTCCCTCCACCGCGCAGGCGAGGAACTTGTCATTGGTTCGACTGCGCTCACCACAAGCCTGTGGATCCCGGCAGGCGCCGGCCAGGTCCAGAACCCCCGGCACGTGCTCCGTGAAGCGTTCCAGCCCCCGCACCAGCTCGTCCAGGAGAGCCACGGCCAACTGTCGGATGGTCGGCCGGGCCAACACGTCAGCCAGTTCGGCCCGCGTGGCTGGGGAAGAGAGCAAAATAAAAGCGCCGTCTCGCCAGTACGCCACGACCCGGCGCATCAACTCGCCTCGAGTCAACACGTAACTGACTAACGAACTGGTGTCCATGGCTACGCGCAGCACAGCTTATCCCCCAGCGCAGGCGACTTCTTTGCGGGCCTGCTCGATGATCGCCCGCACCTCCTCATCGCTCAGACCCACGTTGCGCTCGGCATTGCGGCCTGCAGTGGCCTCCAGCCACTCAAAGAACGCTTCCCGCTCCTGCCGGAAACGCTGGATTTGGCGATATTCGTCCAGATTGATGATCGCCACCTGGGGCCGACCGAAGGTCTCGACGATGTAAGTTTCACCCCGTTCTCGCACCGCTTGTAGGATGTCGGTCAACCGCTGCCGCAGATCGGTAGCGCCGATGCTCCGCTCCATAGTAAGTCCCCCTTCATGATGTCATTGCGAGTCTTCCATGGCCCGGTGCGCCATTCGCCAGGACAGAAACTCT